>DBLB01000046.1:0-9508 GCA_002298695.1 Clostridiales bacterium UBA735
GCCCCCTTCGCGTTCAATCAAACAGCCTTTCAGGCTTTTAAGCTTGAAAGGCTGGACAGGCAGCGGGGCAAAAGCCATTTTGACACGCTGCACGCCCGCCGGATGGCGGGCGCTGATGGTTATTGCTGCTTGAGAAGGCGTTCGCCGGACTTGTAGACATCGCCTGCGCCGACAGTCAGAATGAGGTCGCCGGGCCGGGCCGTTTCGGCGAGATAGGCTGTTACCTCGGGGAGGGAAGGGCAGTAGACGCTGCCCGGAATCTGATCGGCGAGATCTTTGGAGGAGACGCCGATCTTGTTCTGCTCGCGTGCGGCGTAGATGTCAGTCAGAACGGCGATGTCGACGGTGCGGAGCTCCCGGACAAAATCGTCAAACAGCGCCCTGGTCCGGGTGTACGTGTGCGGCTGGAACGCGCAGATGATGCGCTGATAGCCCATCGTGCGCGCCGTTTCAAGCAGAGCGTGCAGTTCGCTCGGATGGTGGGCGTAGTCGTCATAGACATCCGCGCCGTGATACGTCCCCTTGAACTCCAGCCGCCGGCCCGCACCGTGGAATGCTGCGAGCGCCGCTTCCACGTCTTTGCCGGAGATGCCGGCCCTCCAGGCGACGGCACAGGCGGCCAGCGCGTTCATGGCATTGTGCCGGCCGAGCACACCGAGATGTGGATGGCAGTAGAACCTCCCGCCGCAGGAAACGTCGAACTCCCGGTAATCATCAGAAAAGTTCATGCCATATACGTCGTTTGTTTCGGCAAAGCCGAAGCGGAGGTAGTCCATGCCGCACAGCGCGTCAGCGGTATTGGCGTCGTCACCGTTGGCAATGATCAGACCGTCCGCAGGAACGAGCTCTGCAAACGCGCGGAACGAGTGCTCCACGTCGGCCAGATCTTTGAAGAAGTCGAGATGGTCGGCGTCCACATCGAGGATCACGGCAACGGTCGGGAAAAAGTTCAGGAACGAGTTGCAGTATTCGCAGCTTTCCAGAATGATCGTGTCACCGCGCCCCACGCGGTGCCCCGCGCCAAGCAGCGGCAGACTGCCGCCGATCATGACCGTCGGGTCGCGCTGCGCCTGCATGAAAATGTGCGTGAGCATGGAGGTGGTGGTCGTTTTTCCGTGTGTGCCGGCGACGCAGATGGCGTTGCGGTACGAGCGCATCAGATAGCCCCACGCCTGTGCACGCTCAAAGATCGGAATGCCGGCGGCGCGGGCCGCGGCGATCTCGGGGTTGTCGTTATGGGCGGCGGCGGTGCGGATGACGCAGTCGGCCCCTTCAATATTTTCTTCCCGGTGGCCGATGTGGACGGTGATGCCGCTGCGCTGCAGCTCCTCCGTAGCAACGGAGGCGTTCATATCGGAGCCGGTGATGGTCAGCCCCATGCTGCACAGCACCAGGCCGAGCGGGCGCATTGAAACGCCGCCGATGCCGACCAGGTGGGCGTGCTTGCCGGGGCGGAGATACTGTTCTATGGAACTGCCGGATGCAGGCGTCATAGGGATTCCTCCAAAAGGGATAAAGTGGGTTCCGGATGTGGAACGCCACCCATTATATACGTTTTTCGTGCGGAATACAAGCGAAAAATCGGGGCGCGGGCATCACAGTGCGCCGAGCACCTCGCCGATCGGGTCGCGGAAGACCAGATCGGCCTCGCCGTCATACGGCGTCTCATCCCGGTTGATGAGCACCAGCTTCGTGCCGGAATAGTAACGGATCAATCCGGCTGCAGGGTAGACGGTCAGCGACGTGCCGCCGATGATGAGCACGTCGGCCTCTGCAATCGCACGCACCGCACCTTCCAGCGTCCTCTGATCCAGCCCTTCCTCGTAAAGCACGACATCGGGCTTGATGATCCCGCCGCATTCGCACGTCGGAACGCCGCCACACGCGGCAATATACTCCGGCCCGTAGAAGCGGCCGCATTTCTGACAGTGATTGCGCCAGATGGAGCCGTGCAGCTCGAAAACATTCCGGCTGCCGGCCTTCTGGTGCAGGCCGTCGATGTTCTGCGTCACGACGGCGCGCAGCTTCCCGGCCTGTTCCCACGCGGCCAGCTTCCGGTGGGCAGCATTGGGCTGTGCGTCGAGCGGCAGCATCTTTTCCCGGTAGAAACGGTAAAAATATGCGGGATTTTGATAGAAAAAGTGGTGACTCAGGATGACTTCTGGCGGATAATCAAATTTTTGATGATATAGACCGTCCACGCTCCGGAAATCCGGAATGCCGGATTCGGTCGACACGCCGGCGCCGCCGAAAAAGACGATGTTGTTACTTCCGGTAATCCAGGTTTTTAGGGTCTCGAAGTCGGAACTGCTCATTTTCTGCCTCCAATTCCGCAATAAATTTGCGCTCCGCGCGCGTTTTGTACGGGAACCGCAGTTTCCGGAACATGTCCGGCCGCAGCTGCATTGTGCGCAGGATAGACTGCTTTTTTCGCCATCGCGCGACCTTTTCGTGGTTGCCGGACAGCAGTACCTCCGGTACCTTCAGCCCATGCCACTCCTCGGGCCGCGAATACTGTGGATATTCCAGCAGTCCGTCCCAGTGACTTTCGTCCGTGAAGCAGACCTCGTCACCGAGCACGCCCGGCACCAGCCGCGACACCGCGTCCACGATGCACATTGCCGGCAGCTCGCCGCCGGTCAGTACGAAATCGCCGACGGAAATTTCCTCGTCCACGCATTCATCCAGAAACCGCTGGTCGATGCCCTCATAGTGGCCGCAGACCAGGATCAGCGCGTCATATGCCGACTGCAATTCCTTCGCTTTCTCTTGCCGGAACACCGAACCGCATGGTGAGAGATAGACTGTGTGTGCCGGGCCGCCAAGCTCGTCGCAGATGGCTGCCCAGCAGCGGTAGAGCGGGTCGCATTGCATCACCGCGCCGCGTCCGCCGCCGTAGGGATAATCGTCCACCTGATTCTGCCTGTTCGTCGTGTAGTCGCGGATCTGGTGCGTGTGGATCTCGATGAGGCCCTTTTTCTGGGCCCGGCCCAGAATGCTGGACTGCATCATCGCGTCGACCGCCTCCGGAAAGAGCGTCATGATGTCAAATCGCATCGCTCTGCATCCCCTCCAGCAGCCGCACGCGGATGAAGCCCTCATCCGGATTGCGCTCCAGTATGAATTCCGGCACCGCCGGAATCAAGTATTCATGCGCGCCGCGCACAACATAGACGTCGTTGGACGGCATCTGCAAAATTTCTTTTACCATGCCGATCTCCTTGCCGTCGCAGAGCACCGGAAGGCCGATCAGATCCTGAATGAACATGGCCCCCTCGGGGAGCTCCGCATCATCACGGTCGATCTCGACGACCGTGTCGCGCAGCCGCGCCGCGGCCTCCACGCTGTCCACGCCCGCGAGCTTGAGCAGCACGCAGGTTTTCTGCACCCGCGCATCCTCCACGGCATAGGGCTGCCCCTTGAGGTAGACGGTATCAAAATCCAGCAGGAATTCGGGGCCGTCTGCCCAGGGCAGAACCTTGATGTCGCCGTGCAGGCCGTGCGTGGCGACGATTTTGCCGGCGGGCAAATACTGTTTTTTCATCTGCCTCCTCCTCTCCGCGCTCACTCGAGCTCGTCCAGCGTAAGCTGGAAGCTGTCGAGAAAATGTTCCATAAAGTAGTCCAGACACGGCAGCTGCATTTCTTTCAACGCCTGATATGTCTGTTTTGCTGCCGATTCAAATTCCCGGTTCCCTGCCTTGAGCTCTTCGACGCACTTGATGTGGGCCGAGAGCTTGTCCGCTGCCTTGACGATTTTTGCGACCGCAGGGTCGGATTCGTGCAGCAGGGGGCGATAGCTGCTTTGCAGCTCCTCCGGCAGCAGCGCCAGCAGCTTCTCGCAGCTGACGGCCTCGATCTCCTTGTAGGCACGCTTGATGTCGGGATTATAATACTTGATCGGTGTCGGCAGATCGCCGGTCAGAATTTCCGATGCGTCGTGGAACAGAGCGGCCGCCGCGCAGCGGTCCGGGTCGGCCGGTTCATGCAGGACGTCGCGCTGGATGAGCGCCAGCCCGTGCGCCAGCACGGCGACCATGTGGCTGTGCTCCTGAATGTTCTCCTGAAACGTGTTGCGCATCAACCCCCAGCGGCCGATGTAGCGCATGCGCGAGATGAGCGCGAAAAAGCGGTGCTGCATGCGGAATCCTCCTGTAAATGGATGTTTGCGTCTTGCGGATATATCTCTATTTTATCACGCAGCGGGCGTCTTGTAAATGGTGGTAGAGAGAAGGAGCGCTTTTCGCAGACAGCGCTTGCAATCCGGTCGGAATATGGTATAATGTATACAGTTTTGGCTTGAAATACAGGATTGGAGATGACATACAGGATGCGACAGGATGCAGATCGGATCATTGCAGCGGCTCTGCGGGCCGTACAGCCGGACGCTGCGGTGCAGCGCGCACTGGCTGCGGCGGAGCTCACAGGGACGATTTATATGGTAGCAGCGGGAAAGGCGGCCTGGCAGATGGCAAAGGCGGCCAGCGACGCGCTGCCCGGGCGGATCGCTGCGGGCGTTGTGGTCACGAAATACGACCACGTGATGGGGGAGATCCCCAACACCGTCTGCGTGGAGGCGGGGCACCCGGTGCCGGATGAAAATTCCTTCCGCGGCACGCAGACGGCGCTCGATCTCGTGGCGAAGGCCGGCGCAGGCGACACAGTGCTGTTTCTGCTCTCCGGCGGCGGCAGTGCGCTGTTTGAAAAGCCGCGGATCCCGGCGGAGGAGTTACAGGACATTACGGGCCAGCTTCTGGCTTCGGGCGCGGACATTGTGGAAATGAACACGATCCGCAAGCGCCTGTCTGCCGTCAAGGGCGGCCGCTTTGCACAGCTCTGCGCGCCGGCAAAGGTGTTTTCCATTGTGCTCAGCGATATCCTCGGCGACCCGCTGGACATGATCGCCTCCGGCCCGGCGGTTCCCGACCGGAGCACCTGCGAGCAGGCGCTGGCCATCGTGAAAAAATATGACCTCAAGCTTTCGGATGCGGCGATGCAGCTGCTGCACGAGGAGACACCGAAGCAGCTGGACAATGTGCAGACGCAGATCACCGGCAGCGTCCGCGAACTCTGCACTGCGGCGGCGGCGGCCTGCCGCGAGCTCGGATACGAGCCGCTGCTGCTGACCGATCGGCTTTGCTGCCAGGCGCGCGAGGCCGGCAGCTTCCTGGCCTCCATGCTGCAAACGCATGCCGGCAGTGGGAAAAAGCTGGCGTTCCTGGCCGGCGGCGAAACCGTCGTCAAGCTGACCGGACACGGTCTCGGCGGCCGCAATCAGGAGCTGGCGCTGGCTGCGGCACCCGGCATCGAGGGGCTGCACGCAGCGGTCTTCAGCGTCGGCAGCGACGGCACCGACGGCCCGACCGACGCGGCCGGCGGCTACGTCGACGGCGGGACGATGGCCCGGCTGCGCGCGAAGGGGCTGAATGTCTATGATGTGCTGGCCGACAACGATGCCTACCACGCGCTGAAAGCCGTGGACGGCCTTGTCATGACCGGCCCGACGGGCACAAACGTCAACGATGTGGCCGTAGCGCTGCTGGAAAATTGAATGATATGGGCCAAGGGCGCAGAATGCCGCACTCCGGATTTTCCGAAGTGCGGCAGAATTGCATGCTCAGCGCCAGCTGAAATGGATCATTCCATAGATGTAGAGGAAGATGATGACCACGGGAACGACGTAACGGAAAATCGGTTTCATCCAGCTCTTTACCTTCAGCCCCTTGCCCTCGTTGGCCTCGGCCACGAAATTGTCCCAGCCCCAGCCGGCACGGCTGCAGCAGAACAGCGCGAGCACCAACGAGCCGAGCGGCAGAACGTTGTTGGAAACAATGAAATCCCAGAAATCCAGCCAGGCGGTACCTTCGGCGAACGGCTGGAAGCGGAAAACGCTGTAGCCGAGCGCCGTGGTGATGGCCAGCACGAACACGCCTGCTCCGCACACGAGGCAGCCCAGCGGCCGGCTCCAGCCGGTCATTTCGCGCACCATGGCGAGAATGTTTTCACACACGGCCGNNCGAACGTATCCATGCAGATGGCCAGAATGTTCTCAAACACGGCCAGGACCGTTGAGAAACTGGCAAACACCATGAACAGGAAGAACAGCGCACCCCACCAGCGCCCGCCTGCCATATGGGTGAACACGGACGCCATGGTGTCAAAGAGCAGGCTTGGCCCGGCATTGACCTCCAGACCGTAGGTAAAGCAGGCCGGGAACATGATGAGACCCGCCACGATCGCTACAAAGGTATCCAGCACGATGACGTTTACGGATTCGCCCAGCAGCGACCGCTCCTTGCCGATGTAGCTGCCGAAGATCGCCATGCCGCCCATACCGACCGAGAGCGTGAAGAACGCCTGGTTCATGGCGCCGACGACCACGTCGCCCGTAATTTTCGAGAAATCCGGTACCAGATAGAATTTCAGACCTTCTGCCGCGCCGGGGAGCGTGAAGCTGTGGACGGCCAGCACAACCATCAGAATCATCAGCAGCGTCATCATATATTTTGTGACCCGTTCCAGGCCACCCTGCAATTGGAAGCAGAGAATGCCGAACGCCACCACGACAGTCACGGCCAGATAGGCGATGTTGACTGTCGGGTTCGTGATCATGCGCACGAAGCCGAGTTCCTGCGTCTGGCCGGTCAGGAATTTCACAAAGTAGTAGAAGATCCAGCCCGTAACGACGGTATAGAACGCCATCAGCGCAACGTTGCCGAAGAACGCAGCATAGCCGTGCAAATGCCATTTCTGGCCTGGCCGCTCCAGCTTCTGATACATGCGGATGGGGCTGGCCTGTGCGGCGCGGCCCACGCTGAATTCCATGGTGATGATCGGCAGACCCAGGATCAGCAGGCACAGGATATACAGCAGCACAAATCCGCCGCCGCCATACTGCCCGCACATCCACGGAAATTTCCATACGTTTCCGCAGCCGATGGCGCAGCCGGCGGACAGCAGAATAAATCCCAACCGGGAACCAAGTCTTTCTCGCTCCATTTGTTTCTCTCTTTCTATTGCTATTCATTTAAATCGCAAGTGTAACCCTGTTATAACAAATGTCCGCAGCATAGTCAAGCAAAATCTGTAATTTTGTACAGAATCACCACGCCGTCGGGTCGCTCCGGAGCTTCTTCACAGATATGCGGCCTGTAAATGGCGGCGGGACTTGCAAATTCTGTGCAGCTGCGGTATACTGCTTCCAAAAAAGCGTTGCTGGGAGAGGAAAACCATGCAGAAAATTCTGGCAGCCATGTCCGGCGGCGTGGACAGCGCAGCTGCGGCGGCAAGATCTGCGGAAGATACCTAATATAATATAAAAGCGACCAAAGGAGGACACTATGGAAAAACTCGGAATCGGGACGCGCTGCGTCCAGGCAGGCTACAGCCCCAAAAGCGGCGAACCGCGTCAGGTGCCCATCATCCAGAGCACCACATTCAAATATGACACCAGCGCCGAGATGGGCCGCCTGTTCGACCTCGAGGCGAACGGCTATTTCTATTCCCGCCTGCAAAACCCGACAAACGACATCGTCGCGGCGCGCATCGCTGCACTCGAAGGCGGCACGGCGGCCATGCTGACGTCCTCCGGTTCGGCCGCGACGTTCTTTGCCGTGTTCAACATTGCCTCGTGCGGCGACCATATCGTGTCCTCGTCGAGCATCTACGGCGGAAGCTACAACCTTTTCGCCGTGACGATGAAGCGCATGGGCGTGGATGTCACGTTCGTCGACCCGGACAGCACGCCGGAGCAGCTCGACGCGGCCTTCCGCCCGAATACGAAGCTCGTCTTCGGCGAGACGATCGCGAACCCGGCGCTCACCGTGCTCGACATCGAAAAATTCGCCGCCGCCGCGCACCGGCACGGCGTGCCGCTGATCGTGGACAACACGTTCGCAACGCCGATCAACTGCCGCCCGTTCGAGTGGGGCGCGGACATCGTGACGCACTCGACCACGAAGTACATGGACGGCCATGCGGGTGCGCTCGGCGGCTGCATCGTCGACTCCGGCAAATTTGACTGGACGGCCCACGCCGAAAAATTCCCCGGCCTCTGCACGCCGGACGAGAGCTACCACGGCATCACCTACACCGAGCACTTCGGCCTCGCGGGCGCGTACATCACGAAGGCCACCGCGCAGCTCATGCGCGACATGGGCCCGGCGCAGTCGCCGCAGAGCGCCTATTATCTGGCGCTCGGCCTTGAAAGCCTGCACGTGCGCATGCGCCGCCACTGTGAAACTGCCCAAAAAGTGGCCGAGTTTTTGCAGCAGAATGACAACGTCCTCTGGGTGCGCTACTGCGGCCTGCCCGGCGACAGATATTACGAGCTCGGGCAGAAATACCTGCCGAACGGTTCCTGCGGCGTTGTGTCCTTCGGCGTGAAGGGCGGCCGCGCGGCTGCGGAGATGTTCATGGGCCGGCTTCGGGTCGCGGCCATCGAGACGCACGTGGCCGACGCGCGCACCTGCTGCCTGCACCCGGCGTCCACGACGCACCGCCAGCTGAATGCGCAGGAGCTGCTTGCCGCAGGCGTCAGCGAAGAACTCGTGCGCTATTCCTGCGGCCTCGAAGACGCGGACGATCTGATCGCCGACCTCGATCAGGCGCTGCGCGGCTGAGGATGCGCCATGCCGATCAAAATTCCGAACGGCCTGCCGGCGGCCAGAACGCTGGCAGGCGAGAACATTTTCGTCATGGACGAGACGCGCGCCGTCTCGCAGGACATCCGTCCCCTGCAAATTCTGGTGCTGAACCTGATGCCGACGAAGATCGAGACGGAGACGCAGCTGTCCCGCCTGCTCGGCAACACGCCGCTCCAGGTCGAGCTGGAATTCCTGCACACCTCGTCGCACGAATCGAAAAACACCTCGCGCGAGCACCTGTTCAAATTCTATCAGGTCTTCGACCAGGTCAAAGACCGCAACTTCGACGGCATGGTCATCACCGGCGCGCCGGTGGAGCAGATGCCGTTCGAGGAGGTCGAGTACTGGCCGGAGCTGTGCGAGATCATGGAATGGAGCAAAACGCATGTCTATTCCACGTTCCACATCTGCTGGGGCGCGCAGGCGGGCCTTTATTACCACTACGGCATCCGCAAATACGACCTGCCGGAAAAGCTCTTCGGCGTCTTCCCGCACACGGTCGAGCGGCGCAGCTCCATGCTCATGCGCGGCTTTGACGATACGTTCATGGTGCCGCACTCGCGCCACACCACGATCCGCCGCAGCGAAGTCGAAGCGTGTCCGGCGCTGAAAATCCTCGCCTCCTCGCCGCAGGCGGGCGTCTACGCCGTCTCGACCGAGGGCGGCCGGCAGATTTTCATCACCGGTCACTCGGAATACGACCCCGGAACGCTGCAAAAGGAGTATCTGCGCGACAAAAATGCCGGCCTGCCCATCCATGTCCCGGAAAACTACTTCCCGGATGACGACGATACACAGCCGCCGCGCGTCACATGGCGCGCACACGCGAACCTGCTCTACCTCAACTGGCTGAACTACTTCGTC
>DBLB01000046.1:9551-9763 GCA_002298695.1 Clostridiales bacterium UBA735
TTCGTCTATCAGGGCACGCCCTACGACCTCGGCACGATGCAGCCCGTCTTCGCTGCGCCGTGAATTGTTACATCTAAATTACAAACGCCCGCGCCCTCTTGACCTTTTCTGAAACTTGCATTATGATACAACCATCAATTACGGGGCCCGTTTCGGCGTGCACTGTAAAATTCAACAGGAGGAATTCACCATGAAGAACTTCAAAAAGGTTC
>DBLB01000169.1:0-3330 GCA_002298695.1 Clostridiales bacterium UBA735
CGATCTTATCGATCTTGTCGGATGCAGTCAGACCGCCGGCCTGCTGCTTCTTCTTGTAGCAAGCCTTGATGATCTGCGCAATGTACACATAGCGCTCATTGGTGATGATGGACTCGGCATCGTCGTCAAGTTCCGTCTCAGCCGCCTTGATGTCAGCCTCGATGTGCTTCATGACGTCTGCCGGGATCTGGAGCTGCTCGAGGACCTTGTCGTCGCGCTCAAAGATCTTGATCGCGTACCAGCGCTGCTGCTCGGCGGGCTTGTCATGCAGGACAGCCTCTTCGATGTGGGCGATCGCATGCTCGACCGGGCCGGAGAACGTGTGCATCGGGACGGTCTTGGCGCCCTTCGCCGCAGCGATGGCAGCCTCGGCTGCTTCCATGACACCGTCGCCCTTGAGCGCGGAGATCTCCACGATCTTGCAGCCAAGCTCGCGGCTCAGCTCTGCGATGTTGATCTTGTCGCCGTTCTTGCGGACGATGTCCATCATGTTGATGGCGATGACCACGGGGATGCCGAGCTCGGTCAGCTGGGTGGTCAGGTACAGGTTGCGCTCGAGGTTGGTGCCGTCGATGATGTTCAGGATGGCGTCCGGGCGCTCCGTGATCAGGTAGTTACGGGAGACGACCTCTTCCATCGTGTACGGGGACAGCGAGTAGATACCAGGAAGGTCCATGATGACGACGTCGTCATGCTTCTTCAGCTTGCCTTCCTTCTTTTCCACGGTGACGCCCGGCCAGTTGCCGACGAACTGGTTGGAACCGGTCAGCGCGTTGAACAGCGTGGTTTTGCCGCTGTTCGGGTTGCCCGCAAGGGCAATTTTGATTTGTTTCTCCATATTCTCACTCCTTCGGTCAAATTGCTTCAACCAAACTCATTCCATTATTTCGAACTTGCAAAATAATTGATTACTCCACTTCGATCATTTCCGTATCGGCTTTTCTGAGCGACAGCTCATAGCCGCGGACCGTGACCTCCATCGGGTCGCCCAGCGGCGCCACCTTGCGGACATAGACCTCCACACCCTTCGTGATGCCCATGTCCATGATGCGGCGCTTGACGGGGCCTTCGCCGTGCAGCTTCACGACCTTGACCGTATCGCCGATCTTTGCTTCACGCAATGTCTTCATATTCCTTCCTCCTCTGCTGCTTTTGATGATTCTCAGATCATAATCTTGCGCGCCATCTCTTCGCTGATGGCCACGCGGGATTCCTTGACCTTCACGATGACGTTTCCGCCCAATGCGGAGACGACCGTGACGGTCCCCCCGGCGACGAATCCGAGATCTTCCAGATGGCGTTTCGTTTCCGCATTTCCGCCGATCTTCAGGATCATGTTTTCTTCGCCGGCCTGTGCAAGTGTAAGCGGCATCATGTCTCTGTCCCTCCGCCGTTTTCGGTTTGTGCGCCCTAATTTCAGTTAAAGCGTGCAAACCGTTAGTCTGAAAAATAGGTTCAGGGGCTTAAACCTGTAACAGAAAGAAAAAGTTAAGCTCCCTTAACCACTCCGCAGTTTAGCACATTGAACTCATTCTGTCAAGCCCCAATTTCTCCAAATTTTTGCACAAAAAACAGCCCCGCGCCGTACCGCGGGACTGTCAGACTGCCAAGCAGTCTGCCTGCTTCTGCGCTTCTTTGCGCTTCTGTTATCTGCGCAGGCAGTCTTACCGCCCCTGGGGCAGCGCAGATCCGCCGCACGCCTCCTGAAAAGCAGCACGTTCCAGCGGATCGTTTACGCCTCGCTCTGGCGCACTTCGCCGGTGATGCCGTTGACAAAAAACAGCGCCGTATCCGTCTCGATCCGCCACATTGGCACAAACCGGAGCGCCGCAGCCGCCGTCTCCGCATGGAGATAGCCTTGCTGCATCGAAAGGATCCGGCTCCCGACCCAACCCGTTTCATCCCGGCTGGCCAGGATCTGCGTCAGTGCATCCGCACAGGACATACATTCCTGTTCCGACACGCGCTGCGCCGTCCCTCCGGGGCAGAGCGTCCCGGAAACTGCGCTGAGCATTCCGTCCCGGTATATAAACGTCACCTCCGCGCCGAACACCGGCATTCCCTGGAGAGATTGCCGGGCAGTCAGCCGGTAGCTGCCGTCGTCTTCGCGCACGGCAGGCTGCATCTGCCAGACGATGCAGCCCATCGCGCGCAGCCGGCGCTTCATGTCCTTCTCATAGCTGCCGCGCGCCGGCACCTTCAGCTCAGCCTCCACCGTGCCGCTCCGCCGAAATACCGCCGTGCCGTATGCAGAGGAAAACCGTGTCTCATAGCGCGTGGAGTCCGCATCCGCCTGTGCGTCCTGCCCCAGCAGCGCCTGCGCTGCCGATTCGCTGTTGTCCGCAAGTTCAACCGTGCAGAGTGCTTCGCTCCGCGGCAGCTCCGCTTCCAGCGTCACGCCGTATCTGGCAAACAGCTCTGTCAGCTGTTCCTCCACCGCCGCCGCCGTCCGCTGCGCCGCCAGTCTCCCCGGCGCGACCGCCGCCAGCAGAAAGCAGACCGCCAGCGCCAGAATCAGCAGAATCAGATTTTTGATCCGCGCAGCGGACATCGCCTGCGCCCCCCTTCGTCTTTTCAGCCCTTCCAGGCCGCCGTCAGCACGCCCTCGCCCTGCTCCACATAGCACAGCGTCAGCGCCTGTCCGCTGCCCAGGATCGCCGCCGCCTGTGCCGCAGGCAGCAGTGCCGCGGGCTGTGCGGTCAGTTGGAGCGTGCGCAGCGTGATCTGCGCCTCCGTGATCTGGTCACCGTCAAACGTCACCCGCGCCGGTGCGATGGCCGACACGGGAATGCCATTCAGAAAATACCGGAACTCGCAGACCGTCTGTCCATCCTGTTCCGTAACCGCCGTCAGATACAGCCGCGCATCGCCGAGCGCATCGCCCGCGATCGTGCTGAGCAGACCGCGTGCCGCCTCGATGCGGCTTGCCGTGGAATCCGCCGCACTCTGGAATCGTTCGAGCGGTTCCAGGATCTGAAGCGTCGCCTCGCCCGCCGCCGTCACAGCCAGCGCATGGGTCGTCTCCGTAAACGACGTTGTTCCCGTCGGATCGACATATTTTGCATCGCCATAGGGATTGAAGCCGAGGCTGGAGGCCAGTGCTGAAACGAACCGTGCCTCACACGGGTTGGCCGCAACAGCCTCCAACGGCGCCGCATCCGGCGAAACAAGGCTCAGCGGCGCAGCGCGGTCATACGCCGCAGATTCGAAGGCAAAAAAGCTCCCATCCGGCTGGCATTCCGCGATCGCACTCTCCAGCGTGGCCGCAGGCAGCGATGTCTGGCAGCGATACGCCTTTCCTCCGGCCAGATACAGCGCCACGCTCCCCTC
>DBLB01000169.1:3363-3937 GCA_002298695.1 Clostridiales bacterium UBA735
CTGCGCATCCGGCAGCTCCGGCGCCGACGCATTCAGCCACGCCGCCACCGCCGAGGGGGGCAATTTTTCCGGGTAGCAGAATGCCACACCCGGCCCTGACAGCGCCGACAGCACTGCTTGCGCGGAAACCGTACTTCCGGCCTGCGCGCTGTCCAGCGCCTGTGCCAGCGTGCTGCCGAACTGCTCAAATGCCGTATCCAGCGCGGCAAAATCATACTGTGCGCTCATCCGCCCAGCGTCATTCCGGACCGAAATGGCGATCGGCTGCGCCGCGCCGTGCACCTCCCCGCTTACCGCCTCGCCGCTGTATGCCAGCTCCGATTGAGACAGACCGAACAGCGGCGCGATCGGCCGCAGAACGGTTGCCAGCCAGGGCGTAGACGCGATCGTTTTTGTCGGCAGCGCCAGCAGTGTCAGAACCACAATGGCCAGCGCCAGCAATACGATCAATATATCCTTGCAGATCTCCAGAATCTTTCTGGCCATTGCGCTTCACTTCCTTTCGTTTGATGGTTGGATGATCGTTTGTCCAAAAGCCTTCCCCCAGAGGAAGGCTTTGCCGCTGCGGCGGGGT
>DBLB01000169.1:4001-4151 GCA_002298695.1 Clostridiales bacterium UBA735
GTCCGCCCCTACAGGGTACGGCAGTTTTTTAACTCTCGGCGGCAGGGAGGGTGATGCGCACATCGGTGCCCTCGCCGTAGACTGAATCGATCTGAATGCTTCCCTTGTGCTGCTTCAGAATTTCCTGCGCGATGGACAGGCCAAGGCCCG
>DBLB01000093.1 GCA_002298695.1 Clostridiales bacterium UBA735
ACGATCTGGTTGTCGGGGTTCTGGAACACCATGCCCACGCGCCTGCGGATTTCGAGCAGGAGCGATTCGTCCATCGTGTCCATGCCCTCGACATAGACCTTACCGCCGCTTGGCAGCAGGACTGCGTTGAAGGTCTTGGCGAGCGTCGATTTGCCGCTGCCGTTGTGGCCGAGGATCACGACAAAGCTGCCGCGCTCGATGGTCACATCCACCCCGCGCAGTGCGCGGGTGTTCACCTGGTCTTCCGTGCCCGGATAGGTGAAGGCCAGGTCTTGGGTCTTGATCATTTCCATAAAAGTTGCGTTCCTTAATCGTTATCCCGAAAGAGCCTTTCGGGGATTCATCGCCGCAAAGCGGCGGATTCCTTTATTCCGAGAACCAGCGGCCCGTCGCGCCGCAGGGCAGCGCCAGGCCGGTTTCCGTAACCGGCAGGCCAAGCTCGTCCCATGTCACCCGTCCGCCGTACTTCTCCGCGACGAGCAGATGCAGGATATAGCCGAGCACCGAGGGCGCAAGGCCCGTGGTGTAGGAATTGATGATAGCGAACAGCGGCTTGTCGCTGAGCACCTGAGAGCAGAGCTTTACAAACGGGAACAGGTTATCCTCCAGCTTCCAGACCTCGCCGCCCGGGCCGCGGCCATAGCTCGGCGGGTCCATGATGATCGCGTCATAGCGCCGCCCGCGGCGAATTTCGCGCTCGACGAACTTTGCGCAGTCGTCCACGATCCAGCGGATCGGACGGTCCTCCAGGCCGGAGGACTTTGCGTTCTCCTTCGCCCAGGCGACCATGCCCTTTGCCGCGTCGACATGGCAGACGCTCGCGCCCGCCGCCGCGCAGGCCAGCGTGGCCCCGCCCGTATAGGCGAAGAGATTCAGCGCGCTGATGGGGCGCCCGGCGCCGCGGATGGTCTCCATGATGAAGTCCCAGTTTGCCGCCTGCTCCGGGAACACGCCCGTATGCTTGAAGTTCATCGGCTTGACGTTGAACGTCAGCTCGCGGTATTTCACCTGCCAGTGCTCCGGCAGGCGCAGATTTGCCCATTTTCCGCCGCCGGTCGATGACCTAGCATAGCGCGCGTCATACTTCCACCACAGCGGATCGTCTTTCGGCGTCTTCCAGATCACCTGCGGGTCGGGCCGCACCAGAACATACCTGCCCCAGCGTTCCAGCTTTTCCCCGTCCGAGGTATCCAGCACCTCATAGTCTTTCCAGTTGTCAGCCAACCACATGGTTTTCTCCTAATCAAGCTTATGGATTCAGGCCGGTGTCGTTGTTCCATCCGTCCGGCCCGGTCGTATCTTCGTCGTCCGGATCGCCGTCCTCATCGCCGTCCTCATCCGGCTCCGGGTCTTCTTTTTTTGGCAGATCGTCTGCATCGTGGATGTAGCACGGGACATTGATCGCGTCCACATCCGGCGAAACGGCTGCATAGTATCCTGCCGGCAGATCGTCGCTCGGCACAACATAGGACTGGTCGAGCACCACAATACCCGCCGTCGGGAATGCACGGGTGATATTCAGCAGGCCCACCTTGTGCGTCGTGTTTCCATCCACAAGCGCGCAGTATTCGTTCGCCACGTGGCCCGAGGCATCGCAGATCTCGACCTCCGTATGCACGTCGCAGTTTTCCGTCGGCACATCGTAGAGGCTGAGCCGCACCTTCACCGCCCGGTTCCCGCGCGGATCCTCCTTGCAGGCGTCCGTCACGAGCTTTCCGCTGTCGCGGCAGACCGTACACTCGACAACGTTCGTCGGCTTCGCGAATTCCTTGTTTGCCAGTCCCTCGTGCAGTGTGCTCATCACCTTCTGCCAGAGCACCACGGCGGGGTTTGTCTCCGAATTCGTCAGCACGACCTCCTCCGGGTCGTCATACCCGCACCACACGACACCCGTATAATACGGCGTATAGCCCGCAAACCAGCGGTCAAAGTCGCTCGTGGTCGTACCGGTCTTGCCGGCCACGGTCATATTCTCGAGCTTTGCGCCGTAGCCCGTGCCGTACTCCACCGTATTTGTCAGCATATCCGTGATATACCAGGCCGTCATATCCTTCATCGCCGGATACGAATCCTGGGTATTGTCCAGAATGACGTTCTTCCCGCTCGCGTCCGTCACCTTCGTATACGTCCGCGCTTCGCGGTAGACGCCCTCGTCGGCAAACGCCGCATAGGCCGCCGCCATCGCCCGCACGGTCACGCCGTTCGTCAGCCCGCCGAGCGCCATCGGCGCAAGGTTCACGTCCGAGCGCACCTCGCCGCTGCTCGTCACATAGTCGGACACCAGCGTCGAAAGGCCCATTTTCTCCTTTGCGAACTGATAGCAGTATTCCGGCGTCATTTCTGCCACAAGCTTGACCGGCACCGTATTCAGCGATTCCATCATCGCCTCGTTGATCGACACGAGGCCGCGGTACGTCGAATCCGAATTTTTCGGCCAGTAGGAATTGTCGGTGAATGAATACGGCGTATCGTCATACACCGTTGCCGGCGTGATCAGCCCCAGCTCGATAGCCGGTGCATAGACGGACACCGGTTTGATCGTCGACCCCGGCGAGAGCAGGCTCTGTGCCGCGCGGTTCAGCGTCAGGCTCCCTTCCTTTTTGCCGACGCCGCCCGCCATTGCCACAATATCCCCCGTCTGGTTGTCAATGATGACAATGCCGGACTGCAATTGCTGTGAACTGGCCGTCTCCGGGATCTGGCTGAGATCCTCATATACCGCATCCACCGCCGCCTGCGCGTCGGGGTTATATGTGCTGTAGATCTGATATCCGCCGGTCATGACCATCTTGTAGACGATCTCATAGTCATAGCCCGTCTTCTCGCACAGGTCGTGGACCACATCACGGATGACCTGATCCTCAAAATAGGAGTAATATTCCTCATCCCCGTTGTCCGAATCCGCCGATTTGCGCACAAACACCAGTTCTTCGGCCTTTGCCTCGTCATACTGCACCTGCGTGATATAGCCCTGGCTCAGCATTTCACCGAGGATGATCTCCTGCCGCTCCTTGTTCTTTTCCGGATTGATATAAGGATCGTAAATCGAGGGGTTGTTTGTGATGCCGATCAACGATGCGCACTGCGCCAGATCGAGTTCCGACACATCCTTGCCGAAATACACCTGGGACGCAGACTGCACGCCCTCACAGTTCTCACCGAGCGCAATGACGTTCAGATACCACTCCATAATTTCCTCTTTGGAGTATTCTTTTTCCATCTGCAACGCCGAATACATCTCCGACAGCTTCCGCCGAACCGTCACGTCGCGGTTGCCCGTCACGTTTTTGACCAGCTGCTGCGTGATCGTCGACCCGCCCGCGCTGCCGCTGCCGAGGAACATCTTCACGCAGGCTTTCATCGTCGTATACCAGTCCACGCCATGGTGCTCCATGAAACGCTTGTCCTCGATGGCGATGCAGGCGTGCACCAGATTCTTCGGAATATCCTCATATTTGACCCACGTCCGGTTCGCGCCG
This sequence comes from Clostridiales bacterium UBA735, assembly GCA_002298695.1. Taxonomy (GTDB): domain Bacteria; phylum Bacillota; class Clostridia; order Oscillospirales; family Oscillospiraceae; genus CAG-170. The sequence continues at coordinate 3,480 of DBLB01000093.1, forward strand.
CCGTAGAGCTTCTGCAATACGACATCCTGCCCCGTCTTCGGATCCTCATAATAAATGACGGAGGTCTGATCCAGCGCGAAGCCCTCGAGGGAGAAATCCGTCTGCTGCGCGAGGTCGTTTTTGACATACAGCGCAAACAGGCAGGCAAACACCAGCACCGTCAGCACGCCGACAAGCGCGATGGTTCCCACAATACGGCCGAAGATCCGCCATCCGCTCTGTTTTTTCTTTTCTGCACCCTGCCCGGCAGGCTGCGTCTGTTTTTTTGCCATAATCCTCCCCCGTCAAATGCGTTTCTGAATCCTGCAATTTGATAAGCGGTTTTTCTCTGATGATACATTATAGCACATCTGTCAATTAGTTTGGAAACATTTTGTGAATATCATGCGCGCTGTCGCGGCACACTACGAAAAAGGAGCTGATTGCCATCATGAAACATCATTTTTGCCGTGTGCTTTTCGCCGCCCTGCTGCTCTCCCCGGCCTTCTGGCTGCAAACGCGCGGCGGGCAGATCGCCTACCGCGACTGCGCCTCCGGCGCCTGGCACGAAACCGGCGTCTGCGCCGATGCACTGCCGAACGCAGGCGACCGTGCGCTGCTGCGCTGCGGCCTGCCGCTTGCGGACGCAGCGGCGCTGACCCGCGCGCTCGAAGATTTTTGCTCCTGATTCTTCCAGCAGTGCAATTTCCTCTTGATTTTGCGCGCCGTACCGAGTAGAATAGAGGCAGAAACAAACGGAGGATATCTGCTATGAGTCAGGAATTCGGAGACGATTTTATCTCCATCACCGATGAAGACGGTAAGGAATACGAGCTTGAGGTTCTCGCCGAGCTGGAATACGAAGGCAGCCGCTATCTTGCGCTTGTCCCCGCCGGCACCGACGAGGCAGAGGAGCTTGAGGTCAGCATTCTCAAGGCCGTCGAAGAAAACGGCGAAGAGATTCTCGTGACCATCGACGACGATACCGAACTGGAAAACGTCTATCAGGCCCTGATGGATCTGATGTACGAGGACGAAGAAAACGCCTGATTTTTTTACCTGAGATCTCCCTGCGGGGTGCGTGACGGGTCCACTTAAACCCACATTATAACTCAGGGACGCTGTACTTCATCTGCCGATTGCAGGCCTCCCGCCCAAAGCAGCGACTTTGCGTGGACGTTGGAAGCAGTGAATCAGATGAGAGGCGACCCACCTGCCGTTTCGTGCAGGTTATAATTGGGCCCGCACGGCTTCTGCGGGGAGATTTTGCATATTCCGCCGATCGCCCCCCCGATCCCCCGCACGCCCAAATTCCCTCGAAGATCCCCGGCTGATCCGCATTGCCCCCCCCATTTGCTTTGGGAATATCGCCCGCTGCTCTTTTTCAGAGCAGCATTCCATATCGATTCGATTTTCAGCGTGTCGAAGCTGCAATTTCGAGTTATATTGATTGTCTCAAATCCGCCGGACGGCGGATTTTTTCCTGTTTCCGGAAATTCCGAAATTTCCTCTTGCAAGTGGACTGCTTTTTCTGTATAATGCATTTTGTATCGTCTGATGGCGAAATACTCCGAACTATGAGAGGAATGATTCCGAATGAGCGCATCCCGCAAAAAGAAAGAGCGCAGAGAGATTGCCTCCGAGACGCCCGTCAACCAGAACCAATCGACCGGAAAAGGCATGAGCCGCGGTTTGAAAACGACGCTGATCGTCGTCTGTGCCGTTCTGGTCGTCGCACTTGTCACCTTCTGTGCAATGGTCACGGGCGGTTTCTTCGCCAGCCACAGCACTGCCGCCACCGTCGGCACGCATAAACTGACGCCCGCAATGGTCAACTATTATTACCGCAACGCCGTCTATCAGATGAGCTCCTACGCCTCCTACCTCGGCATCGACACCAGTTCTTCCCTTGACACGCAGATCTATGACGAAGAGACCGGCGAGACCTGGGCCGACGTGCTGATGGATCAGGCGCTGACCAACGCCGCGCAGACCTACGCCGTCTACGACGACGCCGTCGCAAACGGCTTCACGCTCTCTGATGACGACCAGAGCGAGATCGACGCTACGCTCGCCATGTTTGAATCCCAGCCGTCCTATCTTGCCCAGTATTTCGGCACCGGCTGCACGCTGGACAGCTACCGCGAGTACATCACCGTCAACATGACGGTCGACAGCTACCGTCAGCAGAAGAGCGATTCCCTCACCTACTCCGCCGACGATCTTGCCGCGGCCTATGCAGAGGATCCCGCTTCCTACGACACGTTCACCTACCGCCAGTTTCTGATCTCCGACACCCTCGTGCAGGGCGACGAGACCGACCTGACCGAGGAAGAGCTCACCAGCCGCAAGGAGGCCATGGCCTCCGAGATGGCTTCTGCTGCACAGGGCGACGAGCAGGCATTTATCGACGCTGCGTATGAAAACGCATCCGAATCTCAGAAGTCTTCCTACGAGGACGAGAGCTACACGCTCCGCTCCTACACCGGCTCTTCCGTGATCGAAGCTGTCCGCACCTGGCTTGCCGATGATAGCCGCCAGACCGGCGACACGACCTACATCGACAGCGACGGCACCTATTACGTGCTCTACTTCATTTCCCGTGACACGAACGACTGGCTTCTGCCGAATGTCCGTGAGATCCCCTTCGCTGCGACCGACACCTCTGACGAGGAGGCCATGAGCGAGGCCAAAGCCAATGCCGAGGCCGCCCTCGCGGAATACGAATCCGGCGATCAGACGGTTGACGCTTTCATCGCGCTCGTACAACAGTACACGGGTGATGAGACTGCCGACGGCCTCACTGAAAACGTGATGCCCGGCTCCGTCAGCACCGCCTACGAAGATTGGGCCTTCGATACGGCCCGCCAGCCCGGCGACGTCACAGTCGTCGAAACGACCTCCGGCTACAGCGTCCTCTATTTCGACGGCACTGGCAGCGTCTATCGCGATGCACTGGTCGAAAACACGCTTCGCAGCAACGATTACAACACTTGGAACACTAATTTGACCGAAAATGCCTCCTACACGGCAAACAGCTTCGGCATGCGTTTCACCACCAAGTAAGTTCTCCGAATAAAATTTACCTCCGCAGTTCAAACTGAACTGCGGAGGTATTTTTATGGAACAGGAAAACGTCTCCCTCTGGAAATGTCTGCTTGCGGGACTCGCCGCGGGCTTTGTCAACGGATTTTTCGGCGCGGGCGGCGGCATGGTGCTCGTGCCGCTGCTCATCTGGCTCGTTGGCCTTCCGGATAAGCTCGCCTTCTCGTCCGCCATCAGCATCATCCTGCCGCTCTGCGTCGTCTCGCTCGTCATCTATGGGCGGCACGATATGCTGCCGCTCTCTGACGCGCTCCCCTATCTGCTCGGCGGCGCGGGCGGCGGTGTGCTCGCGGGGCTGTGGTTTCAGAAAGTCCCGGCCAAATGGCTCCATCTCGCGCTCGGCGCGCTGATCTTACTGGGAGGGGTGCGGCTGCTCGTATGCTGAATTTCATCATTGCCATTCTGGCCGGACTCGTCTGCGGCGTGCTCTCCGGCTTCGGCATCGGCGGCGGGAGCCTGCTCATGGTCTGGATGACCGCCGTCCTATCCATGGAGCAGAAGGCCGCGCAGGGCATCAACCTGCTCTACTTCCTGCCCACGGCTGTCTGCGCCCTGATCTTTCACGCAAAAAATCGCCAGATCTGCTGGAGAGCCGTCATCCCCGCCGCGCTCACAGGCTGCGCTTCCGCCGTCCCCGGCGCGCTGCTTGCCGCAAGTCTCGAAATGGCCCTGCTGCGCAAACTGTTTGGTGGTTTTTTGCTTGCTGTCGGCGCTGCGGAAGTCTGGAAGGGCATTAAAAGCAGCGGAAAATAACCTCCGCTGCTTTTGATCAGTCCACTATGCGGTAAATTTTGTCATAAAACCGGTAGTACGGAACCATGAAGCGGAAGCCGTCTTCTGTGAACGTCAGCAGTTCCCGCGAGGCAGAGACGGCGTCGTATGGCCGGATGCAGCGGAAGCCGATCCAACGCTTGTTGTACCACGACCCGAGGAGGTCGTCCGCGTGCCCCTTCGGCTTCGCGTATTCCTCGCCGGTGAGCGTGAGCATGTCCTGCTTGGCAAACTGCCGCGCCAGCTTTTCCATCGGCTTCGGATCCTGGTCGATGAACTTGCGCATCCGCGCCGCGTCCGCCGCGCGCATCCAGTAGCCGAAACCCATCCCGTATCCCTCGGCCCCGACCTCAAACCAGAAGTTCGGTGCGCCGTCCCGGTGTTCGATCTCATTCTGGAACGAGAACCAGATCTCATCCTTCAGCGGCCCGCGGCCAAACAGCCGCCGCGCATCGCGGTAGATACGCGAAATATGCAGATTCAGCCCCAATTCCGGATAATTTTCCTGAAACCAGTCGTAAAGTTCATTCGCCAGCGCCTTTGTCGGCTGCATGACGAGCTCGTTGAATTCCTCCTTGCGGGGGCCAAACCACTCGCGCGAATTGTTGAACCGGAGCTCCCAGAAGAAATCTCCGACCTTGTCCGAATATCCTGTAAACATTGCCTGTAACTTACTCCTTGTGCGAATTGAGATAATTGAGGTACCCCTCCAGGATCAGCGACGCGGCCACCGCGTCGACCGTATTCTTCCGTTTCTTCCCGTGATAGCCGCCGTCCGACAGGATCTGATGCGCCTCGATCGTCGTCCGCCGCTCATCCCAGAGCACAACGTCCATCCCGGTCACATCCCCCAGCAGCGCCGCGAACTCCCGGTAGAGCTCCGCGCGCGGCCCCTCCGTGCCGTCCATATTCTTCGGAAAGCCCATCACCAGCCGCTCCGGCCGGTGGGTTTTCACCAGCGCCGCAAGCTCCTGCGCCGTCTTATCCCGGTTCCAGGAGTGGATGACCGTCGTAAACCCCGTCAGCCAGCCCATTGCGTCTGAGATCGCGACTCCCGTCCGCGCGTCGCCGTAATCGATCGCCATTACCTTCATAAAGATGCTCCCTTGTCGTTTGTCGCGGGATAGTATACCACATCCTGTGCCGGAAAAGCAAACAGAACCACAAAAAAGTTGGGTTTTTCTGAAAATTTCTGTTGACGCGTGCAATCTTGTATGCTATGATGAGCATACCTGTGAAAAGGGGCTTATTTTTTTGCGCCTTTTCGGCTGCGGGATGCCGTGGTAGTTCCGGCGTCGTCAAATTTTTCTGACCGCAGCTCACGCAGGGAGGCAAAAGTTAAGGAGGTGCCGACAATGCGAGTGAAGATCACGCTCAGATGCAACGAATGCAAGCAGAGAAACTACAACACCATGAAGAACAAGAAAAATGACCCCGACCGTCTGGAAATGAAAAAGTATTGCAGATTCTGCAAGAAGCACACTGTCCATTCCGAGACGAAGTAACAGTGCTCAGGCCACTGTAGAAAGGGTGAACATCATGGCAGAAGCAAAAAAGGAAAACTTCTTTGTCCGTACCGGCAAACGTCTCAGCCGCTGGTTCCGCGAAATGAAGAGCGAGCTGAAGAAAGTCGTGTGGCCGACAAAGAGTCAGATGGTCAACAACACGCTCATTGTTCTGGCGTGCGTGCTGGTCGTCGGCATTTTCAT
>DBLB01000153.1 GCA_002298695.1 Clostridiales bacterium UBA735
CCTTCGGCCACTTGGGTACTTCCGCAGGTCGGTCAGGCTGGTATGAGGGAAAGAAAATGGCGGAGAGAGTGGGATTCGAACCCACGGCACATTGCTGTGTCACTGGTTTTCAAGACCAGCTCCTTAAACCGCTCGGACATCTCTCCGAATGCCGGCCTCCAAAGCCGAAAATCATATTATCATATCCCGGCCGGTTTGTCAATTCCTTTTGGCGGAAAATGTGAATATTTCATGAAGAAACCTTGATGTTCCTGTGGGAAAGTGCTATACTATTGAAACGAAAATTGTTTGCTGGAAGGTGTTTTTGCATGACAAAAATTGATATTTATTCCGGTTTTCTCGGTGCAGGCAAGACGACGCTCATCAAGAAAATGATCAAGGAAGCCTACCACGGCCAGAAGCTGGTGCTGATCGAGAATGAATTCGGCGAGATCGGCATCGACGGCGGCTTTCTGCAGGAGGCCGGGATCCAGATCACAGAGATGAACTCCGGCTGCATCTGCTGCTCGCTGGTCGGTGATTTCGGCCGCGCGCTCAAAAAGGTCATCGCCGAATACGCGCCGGACCGCATCCTGATCGAGCCGTCGGGCGTCGGCAAGCTGTCGGACGTCATCGGCGCCGTGCGCAAGGTCACGTCGGACGACGTGCAGCTGGGCAACTTTGTGACCGTGGCGGACGCGACGAAGTGCAAGATGTATATGAAGAACTTCGGCGAATTCTACAACAACCAGATCGAGACGGCCAACACCATCATCCTCAGCCGCACCGACGGCATGAAGGAAGAAAAGCTCGACCAGTGCGTCGCCATGATCCGTGAGCACAACAAGGACGCCGTGATCGTCACGACGCCGTGGCCGGAGCTCACCGGCGAGCAGCTGATGGAGGCCATGGAGCAGCGCAGCACCATCGCCGTCGAGCTTGCGAAGCTCGAGGAAGAAGCGCATCACCATCATCACGGCGATGACGACGAGGACGAGCACGAGCATCATCATCACCACCACGATCATGACGACGATGACGAGTGCGACGATCCGGCGTGCAGCTGCCACCATCACCATGACGATGACGGCGAGGACGAACACGAGCGTCACCACCATCATCACCATCACCACGGCCATGACGCCGACGAGGTCTTCATCAGCTGGGGCGAGGAGACGCACAAAAAGTTCACCAAGGCGGAGATCGAACACATCCTGCAGGCGCTGGAGGATGCGGAGACCTACGGCATCATCCTGCGGGCCAAGGGCTATGTGGCCAATGCCGATGGTGAGAAGTGGATCCACTTTGACTACGTGCCCGGCGAGCCCGATATCCGTGACGGCGGCGCAATGGTCACCGGCCGCATCTGCGTCATCGGCTCGAAACTGAACGAGGAAGCCGTCGCGAAGCTCTTCGGCGTAGAAAAGCAGTAAGGAGAATCCGACATGGCTATGCCCGATATCCCCATGTACGTCTTCACGGGCTTTCTGGAGTCCGGCAAGACGAAATTCATCCAGGAGACGCTCGAGGACGAGCGCTTCAACACCGGCGAGCGGACGCTGCTGCTGGTCTTTGAGGAGGGCGAGGAGGAATACGACGTCTCCACCTACCCGCACAAGGAGGTCTATGAGCAGGTCCTGGACTACGACGAGCTGAGCCCGGAGATGCTGACCGGGCTGCAGAAGAAATACAACGCCGAGCGCGTGGTCGTTGAGCTCAACGGCATGCACCTGGCCTCGGATTTCTATCTCAAGACGCCCGACCGCTGGAAGATCGCGCAGGAGGTCATGTTTGCCGACGCGACGACCTTCCTCAGCTACAACGCCAACATGCGCCAGCTCGTCGTGGACAAGCTGGCCGGGGCGGAGATGCTGGTTTTGAACCGCATGACGCCCGGCGCGGACGTCATGCCGTATCACAAGATCGCGCGTGCCGTCAATCGAAAGATCGATATTCTGTATGAATATACCGATGGTTCGACGCATTTTGACGACATTCAGGATCCACTCCCCTTTGACATCAACGCACCCGTCATTGAGATCCGCGACGAGGACTATGCTCTGTTCTACCGCGACATCACGGAGGAGCCCAAGAAATACGCCGGCAAGACCGTGAAGTTCAAGGGGCAGGTGGCGCGGCTGCGCCGGGAAAAGGACGGCATGTTCGCCCCCGGCCGCTTCGTCATGACCTGCTGCGAGGCTGATATCACATTCATGGGCCTGCCGTGCCGGTTTGCCGGGGCTTCCGGGCTGGCGGCACGCAGCTGGGTCTGGGTCACGGCGACCGTCGAGGTCAAGTACCACTCGCTCTACAAGGGCGTTGGCCCCATCCTCACCGCCGTCAACGTCCAGCCCGCCGAACCCGCCGAGCAGAGCGTCGCGACCTTCTGAGCTTTCCAGAATACAAAACCGCCATGGCAGTCAGCTGCCATGGCGGTTTTCGTCTGTCCGTGCCGCGCATAGAAAACCCCGCCCTACCGGCATGGGGACAGGACGGGGCTTCCGGTATGGAGGGGGGAGCGCTCATTTCCCGAAAAGGGAGAATCGCTTTTTTTCATAGGGCTCGCTCGCGGCGCTCTGGACCTCATAGCCGGTCGCGTGGACCGCGGCCTTGACGGCTTCGACGTCCAGCGGCTCGTCTGTGATGACGACCGCTTCGCCCTTGGTGTGCGACGAGGAGACCTTTTTGACGGGGACAGCCTTGCGGATGGTGTCGTTGATGTGCGATTCGCACATGCCGCACATCATGCCGTCAATCTTCAGCGTGGTTTTGTACATAAGAAAGGCCTCTCATTCATGATGATGGCAGCAGCCCGCATTTGCGCAGTGCGCGCAGCCAGCGCCGCAGGTGCTCTTGCCCTGCTTTTTCTGCCGGATCAGATAGATCACGATTGCGACAACGATCGCCAGCAAAACTGCCGAGATCACGATCGTGCCAAGATTCTCTGCGAGCCAGGCAAACATGAAGATCACTCCTTGATAAGCTCGTTTGCGGAGGGGCGGCAAGACCGCAGGATCTGCGGTCTTGCCTGAAATGGATTGTGGAATATTACTTGATCTTTGCGGTCAGCTTGGTAGCCTCATGATAGGGCTTGACAAGCATGTAGACGATGAGGGTGAGCAGGGCCACACCGACGATCACGCCGAGGACGTTGCCGTTGCCGGTGAACAGAGCGCCGAACTGGTTGATCATGAGAGCGATCGCATAGGCGAAGCCGCACTGATAGCCGATGGCGAACCAGGTCCACTTCTGGCTGTTCATCTCGCGCTTGATGGCGCCGATGGCTGCGAAGCACGGAGCGCACAGGAGGTTGAAGACCAGGAAGGAATAGCCGGTGATGCCGTTGAAGGCGCTTGCAAGGTTCTGATAGACCGTGCCGTCGCCGCCGCCATAGAGGATGCCGAGCGTGCCGACGATGTTCTCCTTGGCAACGAGGCCGGTGATGGAAGCCACGACTGCCTGCCAGTTGCCCCAGCCGAGCGGAGCAAAGATCCAGGCGATCGCGCCGCCGATCTTGGCGAGGATGGAGTAGTCGATCTCTTCTTCAGAGAGCATCCGGAAGCCGTCTTCGGCCCAGCCGAAGTAGGTGGTGAACCAGACAAAGATGGTGGACAGAAGGATGATCGTACCAGCCTTCTTGATGAAGGACCAGCCGCGCTCCCACATGCTGCGCAGGACGTTGCCGAGGGTCGGCCAGTGGTATGCAGGCAGCTCCATGACGAACGGAGCGGGATCGCCGGAGAACATCTTGGTCTTCTTCAGCATGATGCCGGAGATGATGATCGCGGCCATGCCGATGAAGTAAGCGGAGGTGGAGACCCATGCGCTGCCGCCGAACAGAGCGCCGGCAATCATGGCAATGAACGGGACCTTTGCGCCGCAGGGGATGAAGGTGGTGGTCATGATCGTCATACGGCGGTCACGTTCGTTTTCAATGGTACGCGAGGCCATGACGCCCGGGATGCCGCAGCCGGTGCCGATGAGCATCGGGATGAAGGACTTGCCGGACAGGCCGAATTTACGGAAGATACGGTCCAGAACGAAGGCGATACGGGCCATGTAGCCGCACGCTTCGAGGAAGGCCAGCATAAGGAACAGAACGAGCATCTGCGGCACGAAGCCGAGGACTGCGCCGACACCGGCGACGATGCCGTCGAGGATCAGGCCGTGCAGCCAGCCGTCTTCGGGAACGTTGCAGGCGTCAAGCAGATTGCCGATCAGAACAGGAACGCCGGGGACCCAGACGCCGTAGTCGGCGGGATCGGGCTCGTCAAAGCCGTTCTCTTCGAAGTAGCTGACAGCGTCGACATAGGTCATGCCGACCGTGGTCTCTTCGTCCGCGTCGTCGGGGATGGAATCGTAGTAGACAGTCATGTCGTTGAGGGCGAGGGTCTCTTCATCCTCGACCTCGATGGTCGTGCTCTCAGAATCGGCGGTCACGGCCTTCATCTCGGCCAGAGCAGCGTCGGCGTCGAAGTCTTCGGCTTCTGTGTCGAGTTCATAGTAGCCGCTGATCGCTTCGCTCGCGGCAGTGTATTCGTCAGCAGCTTCGGAATAAGCGGAGGAGCCGATGCCGAACAAGTGCCAGCCGTCGCCGAACAGGCCGTCGTTCGCCCAGTCCGTCGCCGGTGCGCCGACGCCGACCATGGCGACCCAGTAAACGATGAACATGACAGCCGCGAAGATGGGCAGGCCCAGCCAGCGGTTGGTGACGATCTTATCGATCTTGTCGGAAGCGGAGAGCTTGCCGGCGCTCTTTTTCTTGTAGCAGCTCTTGATGACCTGCGCGATGTACACGTAGCGCTCGTTGGTGATGATGGACTCTGCATCGTCGTCGAGCTCGGTCTCAGCGGCCTTGATGTCCGTTTCGATGTGCTGCATGACGTCAGCGGGGATCTGCAGCTGCTCGAGGACCTTGTCGTCACGCTCGAAGATCTTGATGGCGTACCAGCGCTGCTGTGCGGCGGGCTTGTCATGCAGGACAGCCTCTTCGATGTGGGCGATGGCATGCTCGACCGGGCCGGAGAAGGTGTGCTGCGGCTCGGTGTGCGGGCCGGCAGCGGCGGAAACGGCAGCCTCGGCAGCTTCCATGATGCCGGTGCCCTTCAGAGCGGAGATCTCAACGACCGGGCAGCCGAGCTGGCGGGAGAGTTCCTTGACGTTGATCTGGTCGCCATTCTTCTTGACGACGTCCATCATGTTGATGGCCACGACCACGGGGATGCCGAGCTCGGTCAGCTGCGTGGTGAGGTAGAGGTTGCGCTCCAGGTTGGTGCCGTCGACGATGTTCAGGATCGCGTCGGGACGCTCGGTGATCAGGTAGTTACGGGAGACGACCTCTTCGAGTGTGTAGGGGGACAGAGAATAAATACCGGGAAGGTCCATGATGACGACGTCGTCATGCTTCTTCAGCTTGCCTTCCTTCTTTTCGACCGTGACGCCGGGCCAGTTGCCGACGAACTGGTTCGAGCCGGTCAGCGCATTGAACAGCGTGGTTTTACCGCTGTTCGGGTTGCCCGCAAGGGCAATTTTGATCTGTTTTTCCATCTTTCTGCTCCTTTTGACCAGATACTTTATGCAATTTCGATCATTTCGGTGTCAGCCTTCCGCAGGCTCAGCTCGTAGCCGCGGACCGTAACTTCCATCGGGTCTCCAAGAGGGGCTACCTTGCGGATAAAAACCTCTGTGCCCTTGGTGATGCCCATGTCCATGATGCGGCGCTTGACGGGTCCTTCGCCGTGGAGCTTGACGACCTTGACGGTGTCGCCGATCTTTGCGTCTTTCAGCGTTTTCATATTCCTCTCTCCTTAAAATTAAATCATGATCTTACGCGCCATCTCTTCACTGATGGCCACGCGTGATTCCTTGACCTTTACAATGACGTTTCCGGCCAGGCTGGAAACGACTGTAACCGTATCGCCTGCAACAAAGCCCAGGTCCTCCAGATGCTTTTTGACTTCCGGATTCCCGCCGACCTTGCGGATGATGTTTTCTTCACCGGCTGCTGCGAGTGTAAGCGGCATCAAATCCCGCGCCCCCTGTCTGTGTAGATTTGAGATGTCTAATTTGGATTAAGGGACACTAACCAAAGGGGAAAAACGAAGGTTAGACCTCCCTAACCAGCCCACAGTTTAACATGACTAACCGCGCTTGTCAATAGGTTTTTCCGAAAAAAATGTTTGCTTGCTTTTTTTGTTCAAGTGTGTTAGTGTAAAAGATAATTTCAAAGAAAGGTTGGTGCAATTTGCTGTGAGTGTGCACAGAGCGGCAGAGGACTATCTGGAAGCCATGCTGATGATGCGGGAGCGGCACGGCTATATCCGCTCCATTGACGTAGCGGAGCATCTCGGCGTTACGAAACCCAGCGTGACCTACGCGACCAAACAGTTGAAACAGAACGGCTTTATCACCATGGATCGTGACGGGCTGATTACACTGACCGAGAGCGGCATGGAGATCGCGGACCGGATCTATACCCGGCACAAGACGCTGACGGAGTTTTTCATGCGCATCGGTGTCGACGAAAAGACCGCGCGGGAGGATGCCTGCAAGGTCGAACACGACGTGAGCGAAAAGACCTTCGCGGCCATCTGCGCCCATGTGGCCAGACAGGAAGCAAAGTAACGCAGAACGCCCGCGCATCGCTTGATTGCGATGCGCGGGCGGTTTTTTGTTTATTTCCCCGGTTTGAAGCTGTCTTTGAGCAGGACGCTGCGGTTGAAGACCAGGTGGTCGGCGCGGCAGTCGCGGGAGTCCATGCAGAAGTAGCCGACGCGCATGAACTGGAAGCCGGGCGCGGTATGCGCCGTGCGGCCTTCGCCCTCCGCGTCATACTTCTTCGCCTCTTCGACGAGCGCGGCTTCGACCTTGCAGCCGGTGAGGACCTGCAGGGAGTCGGGGTTCAGGCAGTCGAGGAAGTTCTTGTCCGGGCCGTCTGGCTGGGCGTCGGAGAAGAGGTTGCCGTACAGGCGGACCTCGGCGTCCACGGCGGTCTTGCTGTCGACCCAGTGGATCGTCGCGCCCTTGACCTTGCGGCCGTCGGCAGGGTCGCCGCCGCGGGACTCGGGATCGTAGGTCGCATAGACTTCTACAACATTGCCGTTCTCGTCCTTTTTGCAGCCGGTGCAGGTAATGAGATATGCGCCCTTCAGGCGGCACTCGGGGCCGTTCGGCGTGAGGCGTTTGTACTTCGGGATGGGCGTCTCCATAAAGTCGTCCGCCTCGATCCACGCTTCGCGGGAGAACGTGATCGTATGGGTGCCCTGTTCGGGATGGACGGGGTTGTTTTCAACCTCGAAAGTCTCAGACTGTCCCTCCGGATAGTTCGTGATGACGAGCTTCACGGGGTGCAGCACGGCCATGACGCGCTCGGCATTGTCGTTCAGATCCTCACGCAGGCAATGTTCCAGAAATGCGTATTCGACGGTGTTGGCGGCCTTCGCGACGCCGATGCGCTCGCAGAAATTGCGGATGGAGGCCGACGTAAAGCCGCGGCGGCGCAGGCCGCAGAGCGTCGGCATGCGGGGATCGTCCCAGCCAGAGACAAAATGCTCTTCGACGAGCTTGCGCAGCTTGCGCTTGCTCATGACCGTGTGGTCGATGCCGAGGCGGGCAAACTCGATCTGCCGCGGATGGCAGGGGACGGAGACATTGTTCACGACCCAGTCGTAAAGCGGGCGGTGCGCCTCGAATTCCAGCGAGCAGAGCGAGTGCGTGATGCCTTCGAGCGCATCCTGAATGGGGTGCGCGAAGTCGTACATCGGGTAGATGCACCACTTGTCGCCCTGACGGTGATGGTGCATGTAGCGGATGCGGTAGATGACCGGGTCGCGCATGTTGAAGTTGCCAGAGGCCAGGTCGATCTTTGCGCGCAGCGTGCGGCTGCCCTCGGGGAATTCGCCGTTTTTCATGCGTTCGAACAGGTCGAGATTTTCCTCGACGCTGCGGTCGCGATACGGAGACTTTGCAGGCGTGCCGATGTCGCCGCGGTATTCCTTTGCCTGCTCCGGCGTCAGGTCGCAGACGTAGGCGAGGCCCTTTTTGATCAGCTCGACCGCGAATTCGTAGTCCTTATCAAAATAGTCGCTGCCGTAGAAGAACCGGTCGCCCCAGTCGAAACCCAGCCAGTGGATGTCAGCCTGAATGGCATCGACGTACTCGGTGTCCTCCTTCGTGGGGTTGGTGTCGTCCATGCGGAGGTTGCAGAGGCCGCCGAATTTCTCGGCCGTGCCGAAGTCGATGGTCAGCGCCTTGCAGTGCCCGATGTGGAGATAGCCGTTTGGCTCCGGCGGGAACCGGGTGTGGACCTTCTGCCCCTCGAAGCGCCCGCCTGCGGCGAGATCTTCCTCTATAAAGTTATCGATGAAATTTTTGTTTTCGATCGGTCTGATGTCTTCCATGCTTCCAGCTCCTTCTGCGTTTGCATTAACTAAAATATTATAACCGATGCCGACGGGATTGGCAATCTGAAAATCGGAAATCGGCGAAAAAATGTAAAGAATATGAAAACAGTGCGCGATATTGAAAATTCCCTCTTTTCTTTCCGGGCAAAATCGTATAAAATAAATAAGACTACACAAAGGAGAACAGCTTCCATGAGCGAACCGAAATATAAGCGAGTACTTCTGAAAATCAGCGGGGAGGCCCTTGCGGGCGACGCGCACCGGGGCCTGGATTTTGACGTGATCGGCGGCGTGTGCGACGTGATCCGCCAGTGCGTTGATCTCGGCGTGCAGGTCGGCGTGGTCGTCGGCGGCGGAAACTTCTGGCGCGGACTGAAGGACGGCGGCGGACGCATGGAGCGCACGCGGGCCGACCATATGGGCATGCTGGCGACGGTCATCAACGCGCTGGCCGTGGCTGACCGGTTGGAGCAGCGCGGCGTCGAAGTCCGTGTCCAGACGGCCATCGAAATGAATAAGATCGCGGAGCCCTACATCCGCAGCAAGGCCATCCGCCACCTGGAAAAGGGCCGCGTCGTCATCTTCGGCTGCGGCACGGGCAACCCCTATTTCTCCACCGATACCGGTGCAGTGCTCCGCGCGGCGGAAATTGGTGCCGACGCGATTTTGCTCGCCAAGAACATCGACGGCGTCTACTCGGCAGATCCCGCCAAAGACCCGACTGCCGTCAAATATGACACCATCACCTACGATGAGGTCCTCGCGAAGCATCTGGCCGTGATGGACACGACCGCGACGTCTCTCTCGATGGACAACCACATCCCCGTGCTCGTTTTTGCGCTGAAGGACCCGGAGAACATCCTCCGCGCCGTCATGGGCGAGCCGATCGGCACACTCGTGACCGAATAACCATGTTGCAAACGGAAAATCTCCCAGAGCCGTCGGGCGGAGATTTTCGTGGACGAAAAAATCAGTTTCCGGCGGCAGAAATGGAGAAGAATTATGGCAGATCTGAAGCAGTTTGAGCGTAAAATGGAAAAGACGCTGGAGGTCCTCGCCTCCGATTTCGGCGCTGTTCGCGCAGGCCGCGCGAACGCGCAGGTGCTCGACCGCATTGAGGTCGAATACTACGGCACGCCCACGCCCATCAACCAGGTGGGAACCATCTCCTCTCCCGACCCCCGCACGCTGGTCATCCAGCCGTGGGACGGCAGCCTGCTCAAGCAGATCGAGAAGGCTATCCAGACCTCCGATCTCGGTATCAACCCGCAGAACGACGGCCGCGTGATCCGCCTTGTGTTCCCGCAGCTGACCGAGGAGCGCCGCAAGGAGCTCACCAAGCAGGTCAAAAAATACGGCGAGGACGCGAAGGTCGCCATCCGCAACGTCCGCCGCGACGCGGTCGATTTCGTGAAGAAGGCCCAGAAGAAGGGCGAACTGACCGAGGACGACCAGAAGAAGGCTGAAAAGGACATCCAGGACCTGACCGACAAGTATGTCAAGAAGGTCGACGAGATGTGCGGCAAGAAGGATAAGGAATTGATGGAGATCTGAGATCTCTTAACAGGGGGGCAGGCGTCCGCCTGCTCTGAACATTTGCACGGCGCCCTGTAGGGGCGGACGACTCTGTCCGCCCGTCCTTCGATTTTGCACCGCACCCTGTAGGGGCCGATGCCCTCATCGGCCCGTCTCCGCCGCAGCGGGAAGCCTCCCTTTTCGTAGAGGGGAACAGTTTGCCGGAGACAATCAGGGGGAAGAAGATTTTTGAAACGCCCCGGGCGCCTTTGGTGACAGTCCCTCTCGGTAGAGGGGTCTCTGGATCGCGTAAATCTCACACACGATACCGTAAAAGCCGCCTTCGGCGGCTTTTACTGTGAAAGGTACGAATTTATGGCACTTTTTGAAAAAAAGGACGCGGCAAAGCCGCTGCCGCGGCACATCGCCATCATCATGGACGGCAATGGCCGCTGGGCGCAGAAGCGCGGTCTGCCGCGCACGGCGGGCCACGCCGCAGGCAGCGAGACATTTCGCAAAATCGCGACCTACTGCAAAAACCTCGGCCTCGACTATCTGACGGTCTACGCCTTTTCCACGGAAAACTGGCGCAGACCGCCCGAAGAAGTCAGCGGCATAATGGATCTTTTCCGTGAGTACCTACGCGAGGCTGAGGAGCGCGAGCAGGAGAATGCACAGAAAGGTCTCAGAATAAGATATATAGGAGAGCGCGAAGGTCTTGCGGACGATATTCTCGAGCTTGTTGACGAGCTTGAGCGCGGTTCCGCAGACAAGGTCAGAACGACCGTAAACATCGCGATAAACTACGGCGGCAGAAATGAGATACTGTCTGCCTGCAAGCGTCTTGCCGAGCAGTGCGCAAGAGGGGAGCGCACACCCGAGAGCCTGACCGAGCAGGATATATCCGACAATCTCTATACGGCGGGTCAGCCCGACCCCGATCTTATAATCCGCCCAAGCGGAGAATTCAGACTTTCCAATTTCCTTATCTGGCAGGCGGCATATTCGGAGTTTATCTATTCCGATATCCTCTGGCCCGATTATACCGAGCAGGACTTCGACGCCGCTCTTGAGGAATACGCACACCGCAGCAGACGCTTCGGAGGGGTCTGAAAATAATTTTTATAGTGAGATGAGAGAAAGATGAAACAGCGCGTTATTACCGGAGTTTTAGGCGCTCTTTTCGGACTTGCAGTCCTTGCCTTTATGTTCACCCCTGTTTTGGGCATAGTTATAGCAGCCGTATCGCTGCTCGCTTCCTACGAGATACAGCATGTTGCAAAGATCGAGAACAAGCTTCTTATGATAATCAACATAGTTCTCGCCGCGTTTATGCCCTTTGCCTATGAATATAAGCTCTTTTCAAAGCTGCCGTTCCCGACATATGTCCTTGCAATAGTCTATGTCATAATCATGATGTTTATCATGCTCGGCAACTATAAGAAGACGAAGTTTGAAGATGTCGTTATGTCGATGTTCTGCGGCGTTATCGTGCCGTATGTCATGTCGACCATAACCCTGCTCAGAAATCTCTGCCTGAGCCGCCCCGATTTGTTCCAGCAGTCGCACATATTCTTCATTATCTTCACGGCGCTTCTGTCCGCGTGGCTCAATGACGCATTCGCGTATTTTGTCGGCAGAAAGTTCGGCAAGCATAAGCTCGCGCCGAATATCAGCCCCAAAAAGAGTGTTGAGGGTGCCGTTGGTGGAATAGTTATAACTATGCTCTTCAACCTCGCTTTCTTCTTCATTTTTGATTATTTCTTCTTCAAGAACGACACAATAAAGTGGTGGATGATTCCCGCGACTTCGATGTTCCTCTCAGCTATAAGCATCGGCGGCGACCTTTCGGCGTCCGTTATCAAGAGGAACTTCGGCGAAAAGGATTTCGGAACCATCTTCCCCGGTCATGGCGGCATCATGGACAGATTCGACAGCTACAGCTTCGTTATGCCGATGCTCTACGCCATTATTTCGCTGATTCTCAGCGTGGGAGCGTGATCCTATGAAAAGCATGGTCATTCTCGGCTCTACCGGTTCGATAGGCACCCAAGCGCTCGATGTCGCAAGGCTTCGGAATTTTACGGTCAAAGCGCTGACCTCAAATTCAAATATCGACCTGCTCGAAAAGCAGATAAGGGAGTTTAAACCCGAAATAGCGGCTGTCGCCGATGAGAACAGAGCGGCGGAGCTCAGAATAAAAGTTGCCGATACCGATACAAAAGTGCTCGGCGGCGAAAATGGCATATGCGCCGTAGCGCAGCTTGATGCCGACAAGGTGCTCAACAGTATTGTCGGCATAGCCGGTCTCAGGCCGACCCTTGCTGCAATCGAGGCGGGCAATGATATCGCCCTCGCCAATAAGGAGACTCTTGTCGCCGGCGGCGAGCTTGTCACGACCCGCGCCAAAGAAAAGGGCGTGGCGATTCTCCCGGTCGACAGCGAACATTCAGCAATATTCCAGTCGCTTCAGGGAAGCCCCGGAAAACAGAGCGTCAAACGCCTTATTCTGACTGCTTCCGGCGGTCCGTTCTTCGGCAGAACACGCGATGACCTGAAGGATGTCACCGTTGAGCAGGCGCTAAAGCACCCGAACTGGAGCATGGGCGCAAAAATTACCATCGATTCCGCTACAATGATGAACAAGGGACTGGAGCTTATTGAAGCGGCGTGGCTCTTTGATATGCCCGCCGATAAAATAGACATTCTTGTTCACCGCCAGAGCGTAGTCCATTCGCTCGTCGAATATGTCGACAATTCAGTTATAGCCCAGCTCGGCGTGCCGGATATGCGTGTACCGATACAGTATGCGCTGACTTATCCCGAGCGTTACGAGAGCCCCGCAAAGCAGCTCCGCCTCGAGGATTGGAAAACGCTCACCTTCGAGCAGCCCGATTATGATACATTCTCTTGCATCAACCTTTGCAGGCAGGCGATAACAAAGGGCGGCATCTATCCCGCGTCGGCAAACGGCGCTAACGAAGCGGCGAATAAGCTGTTCAGGGACGGAAAGATAAAGTTCCTCGATATCGCCGACGCAGTGGCGGGAGTGCTCGATTCAACCGAATTTTCACCGTGTGACAGCCTCGAGAACATTCTTCTCGCCGATTCCCGCGCAAGGGAAAAGGTGCATGAGATGTTCGGCTGCTGATTCCACGGGCTGAAAGGATATTTTTTATATGTTTTTGAATACCGCGCTGTCGTTTTCGGCAGTTTGGAGCAAAGTCTGGCCGTTCCTTGTGGCTATACTTTTCTTCGGCATCGTCATAATGTTCCATGAACTCGGCCATTTCCTTTTTGCAAAGCTTTTCAAGGTCAAGGTCAACGAGTTCTCTATCGGCATGGGTCCCGCCATCTTCAAAAAGAAGAAGGGCGAGACTGACTATGCCGTGCGCATTCTGCCCATCGGCGGATATGTCAGCATGGAGGGCGAGGACGAGGACAGCGAGGATCAGCACGCGTTCAACAACAAGCCCCTGTGGCAGCGCATGATAATCGTTGCCGCCGGAGCTACCGTCAATCTTATCATGGGCGTTATTATCGTCGCCATTATGCTCTGCCAGTCCGATCTTATCGGCACCACTCAGATTCGCTCGTTTTATGACAACGCAACAAGTGCCGCGAGCGGACTCGAAGCAGGGGATAAGATTGTCAAAATAAACGGCAAACGCGTCTATTCCCAGTATGATATAACATTTCTCATGATGCGCGACGATGACGGCGTCATGGATTTCGTCGTCAAAAGAGACGGCAAAAATGTTGAACTCAAGGATGTCAGGTTCCAGACCAGCCCGATAGAGGGTCAGGAGAATCTTATAAGCATCCACTATGATTTCATTATCGTCGGCGTTAAACCGACATTTCTGAGCGTCACAAAGAACGCTTTTCTTGAAAGTATTTCAATAGGACGCATGGTTTGGATAAGCCTGTTCGATTTGATAACAGGCAGATACGGACTCAGCGAGGTCTCGGGACCTATAGGTGTTATAAACTATGTCGCGGATGCGGCATCGGCTTCGTCGACCTCAATGGATTGGACTCCGCTTCTGACTATTATGGCGCTGATAGCTATTAATATCGGCCTGTTCAATCTTCTGCCCATCCCGGCGCTTGACGGCGGCAGACTGTTCTTTATGTTCATCGAGCTTATTATCCGCAGACCCATCCCGCAGAAATTCGAAAAGTGGGTTCACGCGGTCGGCATGATACTTCTGCTCGCATTTATGGCTGTGATTTCATTCAAAGATATTGTCAGTTTGATAAGAGGTTAGAATTATGGCATTTGAACGCAGAAAAAGTAAAGAAGTCAGAATAGGCGACTTGACTATCGGCGGCAATTCTCCGATAGCCGTTCAGTCGATGCTCAATATCCCCGCGCATGATATTGAGGGCAGCGTGAGACAGGCGAAGGCTCTCGAAAAAGCCGGATGCCAGATAATCCGCGCCGCAATACCCGATATGGATGCGGTGAAGCTTATCCCGGCTCTCAAAGAGGCAGTAAAAGTGCCGATAGTCGCGGATATACATTTTGATTACAGACTCGCGCTCGAAAGCATCTCTGCGGGCGTTGATAAAATACGCATCAATC
>DBLB01000014.1 GCA_002298695.1 Clostridiales bacterium UBA735
GGCTGGAGCCCGCTGTATGAGGAAGACCGCCTGGCCAAGCTCCTCGGCCTGAAAAAGCTCTGGGTCAAGGACGACGGCCAGAACCCGACCGCATCGCTCAAGGATCGCGCCTCCGCGATGGCCGTCGCCAAGGCAGGCGAAGCGGGCGCGAGGATCATCGCCTGCTCGTCCACGGGCAACGCCGCCTCGTCTCTCGCGGGCAACGCTGCTGCTGCCGGTTTCCGCACGTTCATCTTCGTGCCGGAGCGCGCGCCGAAGGGCAAGGTCGCGCAGCTGATGACATTCGGCGCGAACGTCATCTCCGTCAAGGGCAACTATGAAGAGACGTTCGAGCTCTCGAAAAAGGCCATCGACAAGTGGGGCTGGTACAACCGCAACGCGGCCATCAACCCCTACCTCTCCGAGGGCAAAAAGACCGTCTCGCTTGAGATCGCCGAACAGCTTGATTGGAAAATGCCAGACTATCTTGCCATCTCCGTCGGCGACGGCTGCACCATCGCAGGCGTCTGGAAGGGCCTGAAGGACCTCTACGCCATCGGCTTCATCGACAAGCTGCCGCGCCTCATCTCCGCGCAGGCCGAGGGCTGCCACCCCATCAACCGCGCGATTGCCGAGAACAAGCCCTGGGAGCCGATGGAAGAAAATACCCTGGCCGACTCCATCGCTGTCGGCGTGCCGCGCAATGCCGATAAGGCCCTCATGGCCATCCGCGAATCGAACGGCATCGCCGTGAACGTGACCGACGAGGAGATCATGGCCGCGCAGAAGCTGCTCGGCACGACCTGCGGCGTCTTCGGCGAGCCCGCCGGCGTCACCGGTACCGCCGCCGTCAAGAAGCTCTGCGAGCAGGGCGTCCTCGGCGCGAACGATACCGTCGTCTCCGTCGTCACCGGCAACGGCTTGAAGGACGTTGCCAACGCCATCAAGTTCTGCGGCGACCCGATGCATCTGCCGAACGATCTCGACGAGCTGGTCGAGGAATTCGACAAGCGCGGTATTTCTGTAGAATAAACCATTTGCGGCCCCGGAACGCCTGTTCCGGGGCCGCGTTCTGGATTTGGGGAAATTTGAGATTGCATTTTCCGGCGGGCATTGGTATGATAGAGGCATGAAAAGGAAGGTTTCTTATTTTGTCAGCCGGAAAAACGTATTTACGTGGCTGGCGGCACTGGTTCTGGCGGCTTCGGCAGTGCTCCGCATCGCGATTTCCTGCGAGAAAGGCGCAGATGCAGCGACGGTGTGGTTCCAAATCGTACTGCCGGTTGCGGCCTGCCTGATCTATGTGCTGATTTTACTATGCAGCAGTGAAGAGCGCTTTTACCGCACGGCGGTTCCCGCGTTCCTGTTTGCGCTCTACTATGGGATCCGGATCTCGTCCAGCGGTCTGCCGTTCCCGATCCGCTTCGTGTTCTGGATCGCGTTTGTGGCGATCGCCGCGCTCTATGCAGTGACGGTCTCCGGAACGATCGGCAGCAATGTGCCGCTCGTGCTGCTGCTGGCGGCAACGCTCGGCGTCCAGCTCTATACCCACCGGGCATCCATCCGCGCGCTGGACTGGACGCAGATGCAGTCGTTCCTGCCGGACAGCCTGACGCTGCTGGGCGCGCTGCTGAGCACGCTGGCTATGCAGCTTTATCTGGACGGGAAATACCATCCCACCTGGGGCGACCGGACGGATGGCCGCCGCCTCCGCACGATCGACCCGATGCAGTCCGTGGCCAACTACATCATGCCGAACCGCGTCCCGGCTTCCAACTGCATCCGCGATTCCGTGGAGATCACGCCGATGGAGCGCTACATCCGCATGAAGCGGAAGGAGGGGCTGGCGGGCTTCGGCATCATGCACGTCTTCCTTGCGGCCTATGTCCGCGTTGTGGCAAAGTATCCGGCGATCAACCGCTTCCTGTCCGGACAGCACGTTTACTCGCGCGACGACGATATCCAGTTCTGCCTGACGGTCAAGCTGTCCATGGCGACGGACGCACCGGAATCCATCGCGAAAATTCATCTCAAGCCCACGGATACGGCCTACGACGTTTATGAGAAGCTGAACAAGGCCGTCGATGAGATCCAGGGCCACGAGCTTGGCAGTAATTTTGACAAGACGGCAAAGGTGCTCTCGCTGATCCCGGGCGTGCTGTTCAAATTTGTGATCTGGCTGCTCAAGCTGATGGACTATTTCGGCCTGATCCCGAAGTTCCTGCTCGAGGTCAGCCCGTTCCACGGCTCGATCTTCTTCACCTCGATGGGCTCGCTCGGCATTCCGCCGATCGTGCATCATCTCTACGATTTCGGCAACCTGCCGGTGTTCGTTTCCTTTGGCTGCAAATACCGGAAAAATGAGATCGAGGACGACGGCAGCGTCGTTACCAAAAAGTATGTGGACTATACGGTCAATACCGACGAACGCATCTGCGACGGCTTCTATTTTGCCACCACCATGAAGTACATGAAGCGCCTCATGGCGCATCCGGAGCGGCTGGATCTGCCCCCGGAAGAGGTTGTCCGCGATATCGACTGAACCAGAAGCGCCCGGCCAAAAAGGCCGGGCGCTTTTCCGCATCATCCTTACTTGCAGAGCGCGGCAGTGTCCTGCGCGATCATAAGCTCCTCATTGGTCGGGATGACCCAGACCTTGACCTTGGAGTCGGGCGTGGAGATGACGATCTCTTCACCGCGGACCTTGTTCTTCTCGACATCGAGCTTGACGCCGAGGAACTCGAGACCCTCGCAGATGGATGCACGCATGGAACCGGAGTTCTCGCCGACGCCGGCCGTGAACACCAGGCAGTCCAGCCCGCCGAGTGCGGCGGCGTAGGCGCCGATGTACTTGCGGACTTCATAGGCGAACTTGTCGAGCGCCAGCTGCGCGGCTTCGTTGCCTTCCTCGGCGGCTTTGTCAAGATCGCGGAAGTCGGAGGAAACACCGTTGGACAGTGCCAGCACGCCGGACTTCTTGTTCAGCATGGTCAGGCATTCATCCGCGCTCATGCCGTACTTGTTCATGATGAACTGCACGACGCAGGCGTCGATGTCGCCGGAGCGGGTACCCATGGGGACGCCGGCCAGGGGGCTGAGGCCCATGGACGTATCCTGGCACTTACCGTCGAGCACGGCCGACAGGGAAGAACCATTGCCGAGATGGCAGACGACAATGCGGTGTGCGTTTTCCACGCCGCCCTCGAGCTCGATGCAGCGCTTGGAGACGAAGCGGTGGCTGGTGCCGTGGAAGCCGTAGCGGCGGAGATGGTCTTCGGTGTAGTACTTGGTGGGGATGGCATAGCGATAAGCCTTCGGGGGCATGGTCATATGGAACGCGGTGTCGAACACGGCGACCTGGGGCTTGCCCGGCATGGCCTTCTCGCAGGCTTCGATGCCCATGAGGTTGGCGGGGTTGTGGAGCGGGCCGAGCGGAATGCACTCGCGGATGGTGTCCTTGCATGCTTCCGTGACGATGCAGCTCTCGACGAACTTTTCTGCGCCGTGGAGCACACGGTGGCCGACCGCATCGATCTCGTCGACGGACTTGATGACGCCGTACTCCGGATCGACCAGAATGCTCATGACCGCCTCGATGGCCTCCTTGTGCGTGGGCATCGGGATATCTTTTTCAAACTTCTTGCCGGTTGCGATGACCTTGTGGGTCAGGCGGCCGTCGAGCGCGATGCGCTCGCAGAGGCCCTTTGCGGTGACGACGCCGGTATCGGGATCCATCAGCTGATACTTCAGGCTGGAGCTGCCGGCATTGATGACCAGAATATTCATATCCTCTTATCTCCTGTGTTTCTTTTTTTCGCATTCTGTGCTAGAATGACTATAACTGTGGAATATCATACAACAATCCGGGCACAGAAACAAGTGTTTTTCGGAAATTTTTCAATGGGTGAGCGAATGATGAAAGCGGTCGGTGTGATCTGTGAATATAATCCGTTCCATCTGGGCCACCGGAAACAGCTCCGGCAGCTCCGGTCTCTGTTTGGCCCGGAGACGGCGCTGGTCTGCATTATGAGC
>DBLB01000050.1:0-406 GCA_002298695.1 Clostridiales bacterium UBA735
CGCCGCCGTTCGGGCCGGTGATGACCAGAAATTCGCCGTCCGGCACCTGTAAACTGACGCCCTTGAGAATGTCCACCTTGCCCTGCTCATCGTTTGCAGTCAGGCAGAGATCACGTAATTCTAGCATATGGTTTCCTCTTTTATCTTGTTGAAAGTAATGGGATTATAACACAGTCTATCCGTTTGTGCAATTCTGGAAGAGTTATTTCTGATATTCTGTATAGATTTTTTTGAAAAATGCGCACAGATTCCTATACAAATCGCATTCCATCTGTTATAATATGCTCCGTATGAGACTGCCCGCGCGCAGAAATGGAAGGAGCGTGTTTCCCTTGTCTGGTCTGTCTGCCATTGTTTTCATCCCGGATGATACCGGAAAAACCGGATATTCACGCCCGATGATGCT
>DBLB01000050.1:449-1282 GCA_002298695.1 Clostridiales bacterium UBA735
GGATGATGCTGCAGAATATCATGGGAACGCCGCTGCTGTCCTGGCTGGCGTCGTCTCTGATCGCCGGCGGCGTTGGGCGTTTCTTTATGGTCTGCCACGAGCGCTTCCGGCGCGATGTGCGCGCCTGCATTCCGGCGGATATCGGCTTTTTCTGCCCGGCCCAGGAGGCCGTCTCCGATCAGCTGCATGTGTTTCTCTCCACCGCGGACGAAGCGGAGGAGGATGTCATTGTCGTCACCGGCCCAGCCATCATCCTGCCCTACGCCGATGACGAAGAGGAATTTGACGGCGCACCTATCGTCAGTCCGGTCACATCCGTGAACCGTGAGACGCTGATGCAGGCGCTCGACGAAAAGTTCATCTTCACCGAATTTCTGAAGGACCACGGTGTGCCCTATACCGACCGCGACGGCGTATATGGTGTGGCGGGCCTTGCCGAGCTGCCGCAGTGGCAGCCGGTGCTCAACCAGTGCAGCCTCTACCGGCTGGCCCAGCAGGGCGTCGAGATCTGGGACTACAATAACACCTATGTCGAACCCGGCGTGGCCGTCGGTGCAGGCACCGCGCTGCTGCCCGGGACGATCCTGCGCGGGCAGACATCTATTGGCTGCAACTGTACGATCGGCCCGAACAGCTATCTGGAAAACGCCAAGATCGGCGACGACACGAACGTCAACAGCTCGCAGGTCTACAACTCCACCGTCGGTTATGATACCCACATCGGCCCGTTTGCTTACATCCGCCCCGGCTCCACGATCGGCAGCCACATCCGTGTGGGTGATTTTGTCGAGATCAAAAACTCCACGATCGCCGACGGCACGAAGATCTCGCAC
>DBLB01000050.1:1338-3936 GCA_002298695.1 Clostridiales bacterium UBA735
AACTTTGGCTGCGGCACCGTCACGGTCAACTATGACCGCGCGAAAAAATACCGCACGACCATCGGCGACAACGCCTTCATCGGCTGCAACACGAACCTGATCGCGCCGGTCACGGTCGGCGACGGGGCGTACATCGCCGCCGGCTCCACGATCACTGACGACATCCCGGCCATGGCCCTCGCCATCGCCCGCGCCCGGCAGCAGAACAAGAAGGATTGGGCTGCGAAGCATAAGATCAAGGAAAAATAACGTTCCGCCCGAAACGTCCCACTGCACCCTGTAGGGGCCGATGCCCCCATCGGCCCGCTCTTTCGGTTTGTATCGCGCCTACAAGGGATCCCGGAAATCCGCGGCAACACCGCAAAACCCGCAAATCCGACTTCATGCACATGCGGCCTGGCCGCTGCAAATAGATCATTCCCAAGAATCAGAACAGAATGATGAATCAGAGAGGTATTTCAAAATGATTTCTCATGGTAAGAATGTCAAGGTATTCTCCGCCAACGCCAACAAGAGTCTGGCAGAGGGCATCTGCCGCAAACTTTGGCTGCCGCTCGGCGACAGCACCGTCACGTCCTTTGCCGACGGCGAAGTATCCATGACCATCAACGAGTCTGTCCGCGGCAGCGACGTCTTCCTCGTCCAGCCCACCTGCAAGCCTGTCAACGACCACCTCATGGAGCTGCTCGTCATGATCGACGCCTGCAAGCGCGCCTCCGCGGGCCGCATCACGGCCGTCATGCCCTACTTCGGCTACGCCCGGCAGGACCGCAAGGCCAAAGGCCGCGACCCCATCTCGGCGAAGCTCGTCGCCAATATGATCGAGGCAGCCGGCGCAGACCGCGTCCTCACCATGGACCTCCACGCCGCCCAGATCCAGGGCTTCTTCGACATCCCTGTGGACAATCTCCACGCCGTGCCGATCTTTGTGAAATATTTCATGGAGAAGTTTGAGCATCCGGAAGAGATGGTCGTCGTCTCGCCGGACGTCGGCTCCGTCGCGCGCAGCCGCTCGTTTGCCAACAAGATGGGCATGGGCCTTGCCATCGTCGACAAGCGCCGTGAGCGTGCCAACCAGTGTGAAGTTATGAACGTCATCGGCGATGTCTCCGGCAAGAGCTGTATCCTCTATGATGATATGGTCGACACTGCCGGTTCTCTCTGCAATGCGGCCAGGGCCATCGTCGAGATCGGCGGTGCAAAGGAGGTCTATGCCTGCGCGTCTCACGGCGTGCTCTCCGGCCCGGCCAACGACCGCATCGAGGCCAGCCCCATCAAGGAGCTCGCGCTGCTGAACACCATTCCCCCGCTGGAGGGCGCCTGCAAGAAGATCAAGTATCTCGACGTGGCTCCGGTCTTCGCCGACGCCATCCAGAGAATTTACGAAGAAAACTCCATGTCCGCTCTGTTCTGATATGAGATTGTTCCCATCTGCCGGGTACGACTGGCTCGTCGTCGGCCTCGGCAATCCGGGCGGCGAGTATCAAAATACCCGCCACAACGCCGGATTCATGGCTGTCGACCGGTTGGCCGGCGAGCTCGGCGTCAAGATCAGCAAAATCAAATTCAAAGCGCTCTGCGCCGCGGCAAACTACCGCGGGCAGAAGCTGCTGCTCATCAAGCCGGAGACGTTTATGAATGCTTCCGGCCTCGCCGTCGAGGCGGCGGCGCACTTTTATAAGATCCCACCGGAGCGCGTGCTCGTTCTGTTTGACGATATTTCGCTCCCGGTCGGGAAGATCCGCGTCCGCAAGTCCGGCTCCGCCGGAGGGCACAACGGCATCAAGTCCATCATCGCGATGCTGCACACGGAGGAGTTTCCACGTGTCAAGATCGGCGTCGGCGCGAAGCCGCACCCCGATTACGACCTCGCGGACTGGGTGCTCTCCAGCTTTTCCAAGCAGGAGCAGCCGGAGCTGGACCGCGCGCTGGGCAATGCGCGCGATGCCGCACTCTGTATCGTGACGGACGGCTGTGAAAAAGCAGCTGCAAGCTTCAACGGCAAATAATCCCGCATCACGGGAATCGTAAACACGGCAGACTTTGACAGGTAGGGGATACGCCTCTACCTGCATTGCCCGTTGCATGGAAAATCTGTTTTGGAGGTGTCACCCATGAATGTCCTGCTTTCTCTGCTGAAAACCAGCCCGGAATACGAGCAGCTGTGCCTGCTGGCGGAATCCGGCCAGACGGCCGCCGTCTCCGGCGTCAGCCAGATCGCCCGCGCGCATTGGATCGCTGCACTGCACGAAGACACAGGCCGTCCCGTCGTTGCCGTCTGTCAGGATGAGATGGCCGCCTCCCGCCTTGCCGCCGAGCTGACGGCGTTTCTCGGCGCGGCACCGGTGACGCTCCCGGCGCGCGAGCTGACGTTTCTCGACGCGGCGGGCGTCTCCCGCGAGTGGGAGCAGCGGCGGCTGCGCATCCTCTACGATCTCTCGGCGGGGAAGATCCCGGTCCTCGTCACGACGCTCGAAGCGCTTCAGCTCCGCACGATCCCGAGGCCGACGCTCTACGCCGCCGCCATCCGCCTGACGGCGGGCGGCAGCTATGATCTCGATCAGCTGACCGAGCAGCTCACCGCCGCGGGCTACGCCC
>DBLB01000194.1 GCA_002298695.1 Clostridiales bacterium UBA735
TCACGCGCAAGAAGAAGCTGCTCGAAAAGCAGAAAGAGGGCAAGAAGCGCATGCGCACATTCGGTACGGTCTCCGTCCCGTCCGAGGCGTTCATGGCCGTGCTCAAGCTCGATGAGGAATAAGCTATGGCACTGAAACTCCCACAGCTCCATGTGGTGGAAAACAAGAAAAAAAGCCTCGGCATCTATGTCCACATCCCGTTTTGCCGGAGCAAGTGTGAATACTGCGACTTCTATTCGCTGCCCGGTTCGCGGGACAAGGATAAGATGGACGAGTATACCGCGGCGCTCGTCGCCCACATCCGCGAGGCGGCGACCGGCGCAAACGGCTACGAGGTGGACACGGTCTACTTCGGCGGCGGCACGCCCTCGTTCTTCGGCGCGGGCGGACTGGCCCGCATCTTCGCGGAGATCGACCGGCGGTTCGACGTCAGCCGCGACGCGGAGGTCACGTTTGAGGCCAATCCGGACTCCGTGACGCTGCCGATGCTGACGCATCTGCGCCGCACGGGCTTCAACCGCATCTCGATCGGCGTGCAGTCCGACCTTGATGAGCAGCTCAAGGCCCTCGGCCGTCCGCACAACTATAAGCAGGCGCAGCAGGCCGTCAGCCTCGCGCGCCGCGCGGGCTTTGACAATCTGTCAGTCGACCTCATGTACGGTCTGCCGAACCAGTCGCGTGAGCAGTGGATGGAGACGCTGCGGCACGTCATCGACCTCAAGGCCGACCATATCTCCTGCTACGGCCTGAAGGTCGAACCCGGCACGAAGCTCTGGACGTATAAGGACTGCGCGAATCTGCCGGACGACGATGCGCAGGCAGACATGTATTTCTACGCAGTGCAGACGCTGGAGGAGTTTGGCTATCACCAGTACGAAATTTCAAACTTTGCAAAGGACGGCTTCATCTGCCGCCACAATATGAAATACTGGACGGGCGACGAATATCTCGGCTTCGGGCCATGCGCTGCATCGGACTTTGCAGGCAAGCGCTTCACGATCGCAGCCGATTTGCAGAAGTACATCGACGGTGTGAAAAATCACGGCGTGATCCTCTCCGAGTGCGACACGATCCCGCTGCGCGAACGGGCAGGGGAATATGTCATGCTCCGGCTGCGCACGGTGGACGGCATTGAGGAAGGGGAATACACAAAGTCGTTCCTGCTGCCGTTCGAGCCGCTGCAGGCCGTGCTGGAAAAGCTGGAGACGGCCGGTCTCTGCACAAAATCCGGCACACGCTGGCGTCTGACGCCGAAGGGCTTCATGCTCTCCAACCGCGTGATTCTCGCCCTGCTGGAGGCGCAGCAGCGTTCCAAACCGCTGGCGCAGCGCCGCTGAGGCACAAGATGTAGGTTTTTGCACGATTTTATCCACAAGATTGCAGAAACGATAAAAAAGAATTGACAAACCGGGGGCAAATCCGGTATAATATGTCCCGTATGTTCGACGAGCATACAAATTTTTGACTCGCTGCGGCTGCTCCGGCAGCTGTTGAGCATATTTTTACAGGAGGTGTAGAATCCATGGCAACTGTTCGTACCTATCAGCCCAAGAAGCTCCACAGATCCAAAGTACACGGCTTCCGCAAGAGAATGGCTACCGCCAACGGCCGCAAGGTCCTTGCCCGCCGCCGCGCCAAGGGCAGAGCGAAGCTGTCCGCGTAAGCGGGGGCTTCTACACCGCATATACAGTCACTACGGGGTGAATGGAATCATGGTTCTGTTCGCCCCTTCTGTCTATGTTTCACTTTCTCAGGGGGCAGTCTATGCTTTTTTCCCAATCCCTCAAGCTCAACCACATCTTCCGGCGGCTGTACCGCAGCGGGAAAAACGCTGCCAACCGCTATCTTGTGATCTACTGCCGCGGCAACGGTTCGGCGGGAAACCGCATCGGCATCACGGTGAACGCCAAGCTGGCGCACGCCGTGCACCGCAACCGTGTCCGGCGGCAGCTGCGGGAAATTTACCGGCTGCACGAGGCGGAATTCTCGCCCGGGCACGATCTTGTTGTGGTGGTGCGTTCGCGCGCGATCGGCGCGCCGTATGGGAAGCTGGAATCTGCCTATCTCTCGCTGGCTGCGCAGCTCGGACTGCTGCGCCGGGACGCATGAGGCGCGTCCTTCTGGCCTGGATCCGCTTCTATCAGAGGCAGATCTCCCCCTGGTTTCCGCGGCGGTGCCGTTTTTCGCCGACCTGCTCGCAGTATGCGCGCGAGGCCATCGAACGGTATGGCGCGGCCAGAGGCGGGTGGCTGGCGTTCAAGCGGCTGATGCGGTGTCATCCGTTCTACAAAGGCGACTACTTTGATCCGGTGCCGGATCTCCCGGCACACCCCAAGGGAGGAAAATTATGAAAAGAATCGTAGCTCTGCTGCTGGTCGTGCTTCTGGCGCTGTCGCTGTGCGCCTGCACTGCGTCGTCTGCTGCACAGACGAACGCCGAAGACGCCTATGCAGACCTCGCGCCCGAGGCGGCCGCCGAAAAGGCCGTCGCAGAGACGAAGGACCAAACCAGTCTTTCCGACATCATCCGCGTCCCGTTCGGCTATCTGCTTGAGTGGCTGTATCAGTTCACGAGCAACTATGGCCTGGCCCTGATCCTGTTCTCGCTGGTGGTCAAGCTGGTGCTGCTGCCGCTGTCTGTCAAGAGCAAGAAGAGCATGCTGAAGATGTCGCGCCTGGCCCCGCTGGCCAAGGCGCTCGAGGCCAAATACGGCGACGACAAGCAGAAATACCAGCAGGAGCTCATGGCCCTCTATAAGCAGGAGGGCGTCTCCACCACCGGCGGCTGCCTGTGGTCGTTCATTCCGCTGCTCATTCTGTTCCCGCTGTACTACGTCATCCGTGAGCCGCTGACGTACATGCTGCACAACACGCGCCCGATCTCCGAGGGCATCGTCGCCTACATCCGCGCCAGCGGTGTGGAGCTCGGCAAGAACACCTATTACGCACAGCTGGCCGCTGCCGGTCATCTGGGAGAATTTATCGACGAGCTCAAGGCAGTCCCCGTTCTGGTGGGCGCAAAGCTGCGCGACATGAACTTCTCGTTCCTCGGCGTCAACCTCGCTGAGATCCCGACCGCCAAGTTCTGGACCTGCGAGGGCTGGGGCGAGATCGGCCTGTTCCTGACTCCGGTGATTTCCGCCGCGATCCAGGCTGTTTCCATGCTCATCAGCCAGAAAATGAACAACCAGGTCGCCACGAATGCCGACGGTGAAAAGGATGACGCCGCCGTCAAGACCGCCAACCAGACGACGGCCACCATGCTCATCATGATGCCGCTGATGTCCCTTTGGATCGGCTATTCCATGCCCGCAGCCATCTCCATCTACTGGATCGCGCAGGCCGCGTTCGGCATGGTGCAGGAGATCATCCTCAACAGCCATTTCAAGAAGGCGTATGCCGAGGAAGACGAGATCAAGCGCCGCGCTGCGGAGATCCGCCGCCAGGCCGAGGCCGAGAAGGAACGGCAGCGCCAGCTGCGCCGCGAACAGAACCCGGACGGCATCGTCGGCGACGTCAGCAAGAAGAAACTCCGCCAGCAGGAAAAGGAGGCCGCCGAGAAGGCTGCCAGAGAATATGAGGCCAAGCGCAACCCGCAGAGCGCCGACGACGAGGATAAGCCGCTTTCCGGCATTGCCGAGCGGCCGTACTGCAAGGGCCGCGCCTATCAGGCTGACCGTTACCGCAGAAAGAGCGGCAGCGAGGATACCGAGGAGTAAATTATGGAAAAGTTTTTGATTGCCACCGGCAAAACCATTGATCTGGCCATCCAGGCCGCGCTCGACCAGCTGAGCATGGATCGCGATTCCGTCTCTGTCGAGGTATTGGAAAATGCGAAGTCCGGCTTCCTCGGCATCGGTGCGCAGCCGGCCAAGGTCAAAGTCAGCTATGAGGTTCCCGACGAGGCCCCGAAGCCCGCGCTGTCCAGCGCTTCGCGCAGCAAGCCCAAAAAGGAATCCGCGCCCGCCGCGCAGAGCGCAGACGCGCCGAAGGTCATCGCCCCGGCCGCACCGAAGTCCGAGCAGCCCCGCGTGATCGCACCCGCTGCCCCGCAGCAGCCGAGATCCGAGCAGCCGCGCCGGGAGAATAAACCCCGCCAGGACCGCAGCCCGCGCCCCGAGCGGAAAAACGACCGCCCGAAGCAGGAGCGTCCCGCGCCGAAGCCCGCCGCGCCGGCCGAACCGAAGGAATACGCCCCGGCGCAGCCCGGTTCAACGGAGGAGCGGATCGAAACCTTCATCCGCGGCCTGCTGGAACACATGGGTTCCGATGCCGTGCCGCATGCGGTGAAGGCCGATGACGAGAGCTATCATGTCGACCTCGTCGGCACGAGTCTCGGTATTCTGATCGGCCGCCGCGGTGAAACGCTCGACG
>DBLB01000199.1:0-5327 GCA_002298695.1 Clostridiales bacterium UBA735
TCGGCTATATGATGATCATCTACATTGCAGGCTTGCAGGCCGTGTCGGAGGATATGCTCGAGGCTGCGCGCATCGACGGCGCGTCCGGCTGGCAGACGCTGACAAAGGTCATCCTCCCGAACGTCATGCCCTCCATCACCACCTGCACGTTCCTCACGCTGACGAACTCCTTCAAGCTCTTCGACCAGAACCTCGCCCTCACCGGCGGTCTGCCCAGCGTCATCCAGAACGGTGCGAAGGTCAACGTCACGGAGCTGCTGGCCCTGAACATCTATTCCACGTATAATATCAACAAAAAATACCACGGCGTCGCACAGGCCAAGGCCGTCATCTTCTTCCTGCTGGTGGCCGTGCTGGCCCTGATCCAGCAAGCGGCAACACGGAAAAAGGAGGTCGAGCAGTAATGAACAAGCAGCGGAAAGTGAAAGAAAAATACACCAGCGGCAGCAAAGTCCTCACTGCGTTTTTCATCCTGATCTGCCTCGCCTGGGTCATGCCGGTCATCGAGGTGCTCATCAACTCATTCAAGTCCAACAACTACGTCAACCTCGAACCGTTCGCTCTCCCGACCGAAGAATCCTTCGTCGGTCTCGCGAACTATATCAAGGGCGTCAACTTCGGCAACTATCCGTTCGTCAAGGCCCTCGGTTTCAGCCTCTTCATCACGGTCGTCTCCGTGGCGCTCATTCTGCTGTTCTGCTCGATGACCGCGTGGTACATCGTCCGCACGAAAAGCACCATCGCCAACATCTTCTATTATCTCTGCCTGTTCTCGATGATCGTGCCGTTCCAGATGGTCATGTTCACGCTGACCTTCACGGCCGACACGCTCAAGCTCAACACGCCGTGGACGATCCCCATCGTCTATCTCGGCTTCGGCGCGGGCCTCGCCATCTTCATGTTCACCGGCTTCATCAAGTCGCTCCCGCTGGAAATTGAAGAGGCCGCCGCGATCGACGGCTGCGGACCGGTGCGGACGTTCTTCTCCGTCGTGCTGCCGATGCTGAAGCCGACGCTCATCTCCGTCGGCATTCTCGAACTGATGTGGGTCTGGAACGACTATCTGCTCCCCTACCTCGTGCTCGACCGCACGAAGTATATGACCATCCCCATCCTCGTGCAGTACCTGAAGGGCAGCTACGGCACCGTCGACCTCGGCGCGACGATGGCCGTCATCATGCTGAGCATCCTGCCCATCATCATCGTCTATCTCTTCTGCCAGAAGTATATCATCAAGGGCGTCGCAGCGGGCGCCGTCAAAGGATAACCTCATGACCATCAAAGATCTTGTCCGCCTGAGCGGCTATTCGCTCGGGACCGTCTCCCGCGTGCTCAACAACCAGCCCAACGTCAGCGACCGGGCGCGCGAAACCATTCTGTCCATCGCGCGTGAGCACGGCTTCGAGCTCAACGCCAGCGCGCAGTCGCTCAAGCAGCAGCGCAGTAATTCCGTACTCGTCGTAGTCAAGGGGCGCAACAATGAGATGTTCGCCTCCATGGTCGAGCAATTGCAGACGCTCTTTGCCCGGACGATCCACCCGCTCATCGTCGACTTCATCGATGAAGATGACAACGAGGTGCAGCGTGCGGTGCAGCTGCTGCGCGAGCGCAAACCCATGGGGCTGCTGCTGCTCGGCGGCACGAATCAGCATCTGGCGCAGTATTTCCCCTCGATCGGGATCCCGAGCGTCGTGGTGACGCACAACACAGCTTCCCTCCCCTATCCGAACCTTTCCAGCGTAAGCACCGACGACCGGGCGGGTGCGGACTGCGCAGCGGATTATCTGATCCGCTGCGGGCACCGCAGCATTGCCCTGCTCGGCGGCTGCACCGAAATTTCCGATACATCCGCCCGGCGCTACGAAGGCTTTCTGGACGCGTTTCACCGTCATGGGATGGAGTTCGACGCGGAGCGGTTTTACTACGCAGGCCGGTTTTCCTATGAAAACGGCTATACCGGGATGCAGGCCATTTTGCAGCATACACCGGAGGTCACGGCCGTATTCGCAATGGCCGATGTCATCGCCATCGGTGCGATGCGCGCGCTGGCCGATGCTGGGCGGCGCGTTCCGGACGACGTCTCCGTCATTGGCTACGACGGCCTGAAGATCGGCGGATTTTATACGCCAAAGCTGACCACCATCGCCCAACAGGTCGAGCTGCTCACAAAGCGCAGCTTCGAGGTGTTGATTCAATGCATGGAACGCGGCAATCCCGCACAGCATGTCACCGTTCCCTTTACCCTTTCCGTGCGCGAAAGCGTGCGGAACGTCGCAGGAGTGTGAGTTTCTATGATTTCCCGAAGCAGCGGCATTCTGCTGCACATCACGTCCCTGCCCTCGCCCTACGGCGTCGGCAATCTGGGCAGGGCTGCATTTGATTTTGTTGACTTTCTGAAAAAGGCAGAGCAGACATACTGGCAGATCCTGCCGATCTGCCCGCCGGGCTACGGCGATTCGCCGTATCAGGCATTTTCC
Source organism: Clostridiales bacterium UBA735 (assembly GCA_002298695.1). GTDB lineage: Bacteria > Bacillota > Clostridia > Oscillospirales > Oscillospiraceae > CAG-170. Next base: position 2,478 of record DBLB01000199.1, read on the forward strand.
ACGTTTGCAGGCAACCCCTATCTCATCGACCCGGAGCAGCTGGCAGAGGCCGGATGGCTGACGCAGGAGGATCTGGACGAACAGTGCTGGGGCAAAGATCCCGCCGCAGTCGATTTTTCGCTGCTCTATGAAGCCCGGCTGCCGATGCTGCGGCGCGCGTTTGCGCGCTTTTTGCAGGATCCGCCTGCGGATTTTGACGAATACGTGGAGGCGGAAGCGCACTGGCTGCCGGAATACGCGCTGTTCATGGCTGTCAAATCCCATTTCGGCAACGGCCCGTGGACGGAGTGGCCCGTCGACATCCGGACGCATCAGCTGGATGCCATCGCACGCTATCGCGCGCTGCTGGATACTGACGTCCGGTTCCACTGCTTCCTGCAATACTGCTTCCACCGCCAGTGGCGGCGGCTGCGGCAGTATGCCAACGAAAACGGCATCCGGATCATCGGTGATCTGCCGATCTATGTGCCGCTCGATTCCGCAGACGTCTGGTCGCACCCGGAGAATTTCCAGCTCACGCGCACGCGCAGGCCGCGCGTCGTGGCCGGCTGCCCGCCCGACGGATTCAGCAAGGACGGACAGTACTGGGGCAATCCGATCTATGACTGGACACGGATGGCCGCAGACGGCTTTGACTGGTGGCTGGCGCGCGTCGGCGCGGCGGGCCGCAGTTTTGATGTCGTCCGCATCGACCATTTCCGCGGCATTGAGAGCTACTGGTCTATTCCGGCAGCCAACCGCACCGCCCGGTGCGGCAAGTGGGTCAAGGGCCCGGGCCGTGCGCTGACCGACGCCATTAAGACCGCCTATCCCGATATCGACTTTATCGCGGAAGATCTGGGCTTCCTGACGCCGGAGGTACTGAAGCTCGTGGAGCACTCGGGCTTCCCGGGAATGAAGGTGCTGGAATTTGCCTTTGATTCGCGCGAACCGAGCAACTATCTTCCGCACAACTACAGTGAAAACTGCATCTGCTACACCGGTACGCATGACAATGAGACGCTTTTGCAGTGGTGTGCGCGGCTGCCGGCGGACGCGGAGGCGTATGCACGGGAATATCTTGGGATCGGGCCGAAAGGCGATCTGGCTGACGCGATCATTGAGGCCGGCATGCAGTCGAAAGCCAAGCTGTTTGTCGCGCAGATGCAGGACTATCTCCGCCTCGGCGCAGAGGCCCGCATGAACGAGCCCGGCACGCTCAAGCCGCAGAACTGGCGTTGGCGGATGCTGCCCGGCGCGGCATCGGACGAACTTGCCCAAAAAATCGCAGGTTTGACAAACGACGCAAACCGCGTATAATAATAAGGTAGCGCTGTAGCAGTGCGCCGCCCAAAGGCCGCGCCCCGTTTGCGTGCGGGACGCGGCCTCTTATTTGATTCTTGACCCATAGGAGGAACAATATGAGCGAATATACCGACCGCCTGGTTCAGCAGACCGAGGCCATGCTGCATTTCCGCCACGACGAAACGCTGACGGAAACGTCGCCGGAGCGCCTGCACGAGGCATTGAGCGACGTCATCATGATGGAGATCAACGACCGTTGGTCGCGCACCCGTCATACCCAGCAGAACGGCCGCCGCGCCTACTATTTCTCGGCGGAATACCTCGTCGGCCGTCTGGTCTACAACAATCTGTTCAATCTCGGCATTTTGCAGGAGATGAAGAAATCCTTCGCCGCGAAGGGCGTCGATCTGGCCTGCCTTGAAGAGATCGAGGACGCAGCACTCGGCAACGGCGGTCTGGGCCGCCTGGCCGCGTGCTTCCTCGACAGTGCCGCCACGCTCGACCTGCCGCTCATGGGCTACGGCCTGCGCTACCGCTTCGGCCTGTTCAAGCAGACGTTTGAAAACGACCGGCAGCGCGAAAACGCCGATGACTGGACGAAATACGGCGACCCGTGGAGTCACCGCCGCGACAAGCTGACTGTCAAGGTCAAGTTCGCCGACCAGACCGTCAACTGCGTCCCCTACGACATGCCCGTCATCGGCTACGACACCGAGACCGTCGGCACGCTCCGCCTTTGGCAATGTGAGGCCGAGAAAGAGCTCGACTTCGACGCCTTCAACGCACAGGACTATTATAAGGCCTTAGAGAACAAGAACAAAGCCGAGGATATCACCCGTGTCCTCTACCCCAACGACTCCACGTGGGAGGGCAAGCGGCTGCGCATCAAGCAGCAGTACGTCCTCTCCAGCGCATCGCTGCAAAATATCATGCGCGATTTCCGCAAGCACCAGGGCCTCGGCTGGGAGCATCTGCCCGAGTTTGCTGCGATTCAGCTGAACGATACGCACCCCGCCATGTCCATTCCGGAGCTAATCCGGCTGCTGATGGCAGAGGGGCTGGACTTTGACGCTGCGTTCAACGTCGCTGCGCACGTGTTCGCCTACACGAACCACACCGTCATGGGCGAAGCGCTCGAAAAGTGGGACATGGAGCTACTGCGTTCCGTCGTGCCCGAGATCTGCGACATCATCGTCCGCATTGACGCCCGACTTCGTCAGGAGCATCCGAACTCCAACCTCTTCATTGTCAAAGATAATACAGTGCACATGGCGAACCTTTCGGTCTATGTCTCGACCGCGGTCAACGGCGTGGCGCAGATCCATTCGCAGATCCTGCGTGACAGCCTCTTCCATGACTGGTATCAGGTTTATCCGGAACGGTTCCAGAACAAGACGAACGGCATCACGCCGCGGCGCTGGCTGGGGCTGTGCAACCCGGAACTGTCAGCGCTGATCGAGGAAAAAGTCGGCCCCGGCTTCCTCAAGGATCTCGATCGTCTTGCCGGCATGAAAAACCAGTTGGATGATGAGACTGTTGAGCGCTTCAACGCGATCAAGCTGGAAA
>DBLB01000199.1:5395-5536 GCA_002298695.1 Clostridiales bacterium UBA735
TGCAGGTCAAGCGTCTGCACGAATATAAGCGGCAGCTGATGAACGCGCTGTCTGTGATGGACATTTATCTGCGGTTGAAGGACGGCAGCCTGACTGATTTCACGCCGACGGCGTTTATCTTCGGCGCGAAAGCCGCGCCCG
>DBLB01000004.1 GCA_002298695.1 Clostridiales bacterium UBA735
GCAGCAGGAAGAAGCGCAGCGCATCCACGCCGAAGCGTTCAGCAAGCACATAGGGGTCGACGACGTTGCCCTTCGACTTTGACATCTTGCCGCCGTCGATGACGAGCCAGCCGTGGCCGTAGACATGCTTCGGCAGCGGCAGCTCCAGGCTCATCAGCATCGCGGGCCAGATAATGGAATGGAACCGGACGATCTCCTTGCCGACGATGTGCACCGCAGGCCAGTATTTCTCAAAATCGTGATATCTGTCGTTTTCATAGCCGAGCGCCGTGATATAGTTCGTCAGCGCATCCAGCCAGACGTAAACGACGTGCTTCGGGTCGAACGTGACCGGAATGCCCCACGTGAACGACGTGCGGGAAACGCAGAGATCTTCAAGGCCCGGGTCGATGAAGTTCTTGACCATCTCGTTGACGCGGCTGCGCGGCTGCAAGTAGTCGGTGTTGACGAGCAGATCGCGCACGCGGCCGGCGTATTTGGAGAGGCGGAAGAAGTAGGCTTCCTCCTCTGCGTCGTGGACCTCGCCGCCGCAGTCCGGGCATTTGCCGTCCTTCAGCTGCGATTCGGTCCAGAAGCTCTCACACGGTGTGCAGTATTTGCCCTTGTACGTGCCCTTGTAGATGTCGCCCTTGTCGTACATCTTCTTGAAGATCTTCTGCACGGATTCGACATGATAGTCGTCGGTCGTGCGGATGAAGCGGTCGTTGGAGATGTTCATCAGCTTCCAGAGGTCGAGAATGCCCTTATCGCCGGTGACGATCTCGTCGACGAACTGCTGCGGCGTGACGCCTGCGGCCCTGGCCTTCTCTTCGATCTTCTGGCCGTGCTCGTCCGTGCCGGTGAGGAACATCACGTCCTCGCCGCGCAGGCGGTGATAGCGCGCGATGGCGTCGGTCGCGACGGTGCAGTAGGCGTGGCCGATGTGCAGCTTTGCCGACGGATAGTAGATCGGCGTCGTGATATAAAACGTATTTTTTTCTGCCATATTCGTTCCCTCTTTCCCGCGTGCGCCGAATGGAAGCGCCGCGATACGCAATTTATCATTAGAATACCCTGTTTTGCAGGATTTGTCAATGCGGCGCAGAATTGATGGTGGAAAAGAATTGACGGAGGTGTTATACTATCTATACACAGAACATTGAAAAGCAGAGGTATTTATGATCGACTTTCATGATGTGACCATCCGCGACCGCGGATGGATCAACGAAATCCTGTTTGCGGCGGAAAAACCGGGTGCAGACTATACGTTCACGAACATGCTGTTCTGGACAAACTATTACGGCCAGGTGGGCCGTGTGGGCGATTTTGTGACGCAGTATCTGCGCTGGGAGGGGAAAGACATCTATCTCTTCCCGGCCGGGCAGGGCGACCTGTGTGGGGCGGTCCGGGCCATTCTGGACGACTGTCTCCGGCGTGACGGCGTGCTGCGTTTCCGCGGCGTAACGGATGACGCAAAAGCGTTCCTGGAGCAGCAGTTCCCGGAGCAGTTTGTATTCACGCCCTACCGCGACTCGTTCGACTACATCTATACCGTCGAAGAACTCACCGAGCTGCGCGGCAAAAAGCTGCAATCCAAGCGCAATCACTGCCACCGCTTCGAGGCCGACCATCCCGAATGGCATACTGCGGTCATCACAGAGGAAAACCTCGGCCTCTGCCGCGATATGGTCGCGGTCTGGTACGAGAATCACCCGGAAAATTACGAGATCCGCAGCGAAAAGCGGGCCATCGCCTGCGCGTTCGACCATTTTTCAGCCATCGGCATGGACGGTCTGATGCTGCTGGACGGCGAGCAGGTGCTCGGCTTCTCCATGGGCGCGCGGATGAACCGGACGTACTATGACGTCTGCTTTGAAAAGGCGTATGCCGACGTGCAGGGCGCGTATACGATGATCAATCGGGAATTCTCCCGCCACATTGCACAGAAATATCCGGAACTGGAATTTCTGAACCGCGAAGATGACATGGGTGAACCGGGCCTGCGGAAAGCGAAGGAATCCTACCAGCCGACAGTACTGCTGGAAAAATTCACCGCAGACTACAGGGGGACGTTCTGATGCGGCTGCGGAAAACAGCGCCCGCCGATCTTCCGTCGCTGAAGTCCCTCTGGCAGCAGGCATTCGGTGACAGCGACGCCGAGATCGACGCGTTTTTCAGCTCCGTCTATCCGGATGCGTTCGGCTTCTGCGCGGAGGAAGACGGTGCGCCCGTCTCGATGCTCTATGCGCTGCCCGTCACGCTCGCGCACGGCGAGCAGTCCGTAAAGGCCGCCTATCTCTACGCCGTAGCGACGGACGAGGCATGCCGCGGCCGCGGTATCTGCCGCGCACTGATGGCGTATGCAGAGCAGCAGCTGAAAAAGCGATATATTTCCTGCCTGCTGCTCGTCCCGGCAGACGAGCAGCTGGCACAGTATTATGAAGCGCTGGGTTACACGCGGCAGACCGGCTGCACGCTGCGGCAGCTGCGCGTGGAAGCTCCAAAGGGCCGCGCCCTGCCCGTCTCCGTGCAGGACTATGCGGGTCTGCGGGAGACGCTGCTTTTTGACACGCCGCATGTGCGCTACCCGAAGATGCTGCTGGACTACGAGGCGCAGCGAACGGTTCTTTACCGGTTGGAGTCCGGTTGCGGTCTCGGTTGCGCCGCGGTTGCGAAGCGGGACGATCTGGCCATCGTGGAGGAGCTGCTGCCGGACATGCGGATGCTGCCGGCGCTCGCAGCAGAGCTCGGCGCAGCACAATATATTGTTCGCACGCCGGGAACGGACGCAATGGGCTGCATGGCCAAATGGCTGGATGGCCCGGAAATGGCCCCGGTCTATCTGGCGTTTCCGTTTGATTGAACATGGAAAGGGGGCGTTCTCTTGGAAAAAGAACCCCTGAAGCTCCCGGAACAGGACGTCCGGAAGCTGCTTGCCGCGGCAAATGGCGACGCGGCGCTGCTCTATTTGTATGAAACGCTTGCGCTCCCGCAGAGCGAGGCGATGGAAAAGCTGCGCATGACGCAGACGCGGTACGATCTCGCCGCAGCAACCTTGCAGCAGCTCGGCCTCTGGAAAGACGAACAGAAGCGATTCCTCACGCCGGCCGAAGCACCGCGCTACACGGAGGACGATCTCAAGCGGGAATATCACGCTGGCCCGGAGTTCCCGAACATGATCGGCGAGGCGCAGCGGCGCCTGGGGCGGATCCTCTCCACCGAAGAGCTGAAGATCCTGCTCTGCATCTACCGCTACCTCGGGCTGGCCCCGGAGGTCATCTCTATTCTCATCAGCTACTGCATCCAGCGCGGCCACGCCCGCGGCGTGACCCGGATGCCGTCCATCCGGACGATCGAGAAAGAGGCGTACCGCTGGGCCGACCTCGGCATCGAGACAATGGAGCAGGCGGCAGCCTACATGCAGCAGCAGCTTCAGCTGCAAAGCGGCATCGGCCGCGTGCGGCAGCTGCTCGGCATCCACGACCGGCGGCTGACCGCCGGCGAGGAAAAGTTCGTTGTGACCTGGCTCGGCTGGGGCTTCGGCGAGAAGGAGATCCAGCTGGCCTATGAAAAAACGTGCCTCAACACCGGCGGCCTCAAATGGCCGTATCTCAACTCGATCCTCAAGAGCTGGCATGACCAGGGCTTCACGACGCTGACCCAGATCGAGTCCGGCGACCGGCAGCCGGCAAAGCAGGCGCGCCCCGGCTATGGCGTGCAGCGGCACGACGACCGGCTGACCGACATTGAACGCGCGGCCATCGCCCGCATGATGCAGGAGGACTGACATGGCATATTCCGCTGCAATTTTACAGAAGGCGCAGGCGCGGCTGGCGCAGGCCAGACAGCAGTGCGAGCAGGACGACCGGCAGCGCATCGGCGCGATCTACGAGCGCCTGCCGCGGCTGCGGCAGATCGACCTGTCACTGCAACGGACAGCGGCGAAGGTCTGCGCGGCGGCGTTCCGCGCGGGCGAGGACCCGGCGGAGACGATGCGGCAGCTGAAGGAGGAAAATCTGCGCCTGCAGCAGGAACGGGACTGGATCCTGGAATCGGAGGGCATCGACCCCGCAGACCTCGAACGCACAAGCGTCTGCCCGCACTGCGGCGGCAGCGGCTACGTCGGCGCGGTCATGTGCGAATGCCTGCGCGAGCTCTGCCGGCAGGAGCAGAAGAAGGAGCTTTCCCAGCTGCTCGGCACGGGGCGCGAGAGCTTCGACCGCTTCCGGCTGGACTATTATCCCGCGGAATACGACCCGAATCTCGGGGCCAGCCCGCGGGAGCTGATGAAGCGCGTCTATGAACGGTCGGTGCGGTATGCACAGACGTTCGCACCGGGGGCAAAATCGCTGCTGTTCATGGGCGCGACGGGCCTCGGCAAGACATTCCTCTCGGCCTGCATCGCCAAAACCGTGGCCGACCGGGGCTTTTCGGTCTGCTACGTGTCGGCGGAGGCAATGTTCTCCGATTTTGAACAGCAGAAATTCCGCCCGCGCGAGGGTGAAGACCTGACGCGGAAATATCTCGGCTGCGATCTGCTGATCCTCGACGACCTCGGGACGGAGATGACGACGCAGTTTACGATCGCGGCGCTCTATCAGGTCGTCAACACGCGCCTGATGGAGGGGCGCGCGGCCATTGTGTCCACGAATCTCCCGGTCGGCGACCTTGAGCGGCGTTATTCGGCACAGATCGCCTCGCGGCTGCTGGGTGCGTATACGCTCATGAAATTCTGCGGGCAGGATATCCGGTTGATGAACAGATAACGCAGAAAGGTGCGGATTCGCCCGGGATTTTGAGAAAATCGGTGCATGCTGCCGGGCGGACAGAGGCGTCCGCCCCTACGGGGTGCATGCGGATTCGCCGGGGCGTTTCGGGCGGATCGGTACATACCGCCGGAAGAAAAACAACGCAACAAAGGCAAAGCGCGCCGGGAGGTTTCCCGGCGCGCTTTTTGTGTGTTTCAATTGGTCTGAGCGGGTTCGTACCACTGGTTTTTGCCGAAGATGACGACGGGGTCGCCGACTTCGATATTGTCGTAGATCTTTTTCATGGCGGAATCCGGCGTGTTGACGCAGCCGTGCGAACCGCCGTAGACGTAGTAGTCGCCGCCGAAGTTTTCGCGCCACGAAGCGTCGTGCAGGCCGTAGGGGCCGTAGACGCCGACCCAGTATTTGACGAAAACAAGGTAATCCGGGCCGGACAGCCAGCAGTCGGTGTCCTTATTTTCCACGTGGTAGAAGCCGGTGGGCGTCTGGTGGCCGTCGAGCGCACCGGTGACGACGCTGGTATGGACGAGGCATTTGCCGTCCTTGTAGAACGTCATGGTCTGGCTGTCGATGTCGACCTCGACGTAGGTATCGGCGATGGTAAAGGGTTCGCCATTGCGGGTGCAGGCCCAGAGGGCATCAATGGAATTGAAATCGAGCGCGCGCAGCGCAGAGGTGATGCGCTCGGCGAGCTTCGGCTGGTCGATGGTGTAGTCGACGGGCAGGAACGAGAGCTCCTGCAGGACTTCGGAATACGGCATGAAGCGATAAGGCACGCCGTGCAGGTCGGCCTGCTGCGCCCATTCGGCGGTGAACTGTGTGACCGCAGCCTCGTCCACGGAGAGGATCCCGTCCGCGGAGACGCTAAGCAATGCCTTCAGCTGCGTTTCGTCCAGCGTCTCGGTGGTATCGAGCAGGTAGACGGTGAGCGATTTTCCGGACAGGTCGCGGGAAAGGCAGGCGGCGGGGTCGAACTCAATGGTGTCCGCAGTCACTTCCGGCGGGAGGTAGCAGGGCGCGTCGGTCAGCTCGCAGGTGGCAGCGGCGGGTGCACCGTCTGCGCCGGTGGTCAGCTTCATGGCGGCGACCTGCGCAAGGAGGGCGGCGCGGACAGCCGTCTCGTCCAGCTCCGTGCCGAGCTGCTCGGGGGCGATCTGGTATTTGCCGTCCGAGAAGACGACCTGCGCGTCCTGCGCCGGGGTGCGGCGGCGGGCGAGAAGATCGTCCATCACAGCGGAGAGGTCGCAGTTTTCTGCGGTGATCGCGATCTCGCGGGCGGCGGGATGGGTCTCGCGCAGCCAGGAGAGGCGGGTACGGATACCGAGATGGGCAAACGCCTCGGGTTCCATACGGTCGACGGCGGAATAGGGGCCGACGGCCTCGGCAAGGACGGCGTCCCGCAGGCCGAGATCCGTGAGCGAATACGTGCCGATGAGCGCGCCGTTTTCGGTGACGGTCAGCGCGGAGGCGGCGACGTTGGCCGCCGTGGCGCGGTAGTCCGCAGCGACGAGCTCGTGTGCGTCGTCCGCGCGGGCGAGGCCGACCGCGATCAGCGCGGCCAGAATTGCAAGCACCGCCAGCAGCGCCGCGGCGAAGATCCATTTTTTCCTCATAGTTCCCTCTGCCTCCGGAAACATTCTGTTTTTATTATACCAAAAACCGACAGGAAAGCAACGGGTTTGCGCGGAAAAAATGCATTTATCGGAACACAAAGAAAACGCCCCCGGGCCGAAGCCCGGGGGCGGAAAACGATTGTTTTCAGTGACGATCGTCAGACCGGATTACTGCAGAACAGTCCAGGTGATGACGGTGTCGGTGGTGCCAGCCGCGACGGTGACCGTCTTGGCATCGACATCAGCCAGGGTCTTGCCGACCAGCAGAGCCTTGGCGGAGGGGTTAGCCGTGAAGGAAGATTCGCCATTGTTGACGAAGTTCAGCAGCGTAGCGTAGCTCGCGGTGACCTTGCCGTCAGCGGGAACCGTGACGACCTGGGAACCGACGGTGAAGCCGCCCAGATCCGCGCCGACAGAGTTGATGACCTCAACCTTGTAGGTGATGGTCGCCTTGGTGGGCAGCGGAGCGGGAGTGTCGGGGGTGTTGTTGTCCACGATGTAGAGCTTGGTAGCAACGTGCTTGCTCCAGTCTTCCACGACGTAGATGATCTTGTCGGTCAGATCAACGGTCTTGGTCTTGTCGAGCTCGCCGACCATGACTTCCGCGTTGACAACATTGACGTCGTTGCCAGCGAAGCGGAGGACGCCGTTGGAGTAGACCGCAGAAGCGTTCGCATCCTTCATGACAGCGTAGGTGCCGCTATCCTTGGCATTGAACTGCTTGCCAACGGTGGAGACAGCCTCAACGGAGTCAACGAAACCGCCATCGGTGTGGATGTAGAACAGCTTGCCGTAGTTGGCAACGTTGGTCAGGACATCGACAACCTTAGCCTTATTGGCCTCGAGGACCTTCAGCGTGACAGCATTGCCGTCCGCGTCGTTGATGTTCAGAGCCAGCTCGTAGTAGTTCACGCCGCCGGAGGTCTTCAGCTGTGCGCTGTAAGCCATGCTGGAGATGAAGACGAACTCGTTGGTCTTCTCGGTATCGGGCGTGCCGATGATGTAGACATACTGTGCGTAGCCGTTGACGTCCTTGGTGTAGTCAACGACAGAAGCGCTGTCGGTGAAAGTGGGCAGCTCGGAGATGCCGTTGTACGCCTTGTAGGTGTAAACGCCGTTGCTAACCGTGCCGACCAGGAACTTAGTGGCGGTGTCGACCTTCGCCAGAGCGGCGTCGCCCAGCCAGCCCCAAGTGGTGTTGATGGAGTTCACGCTGTTGTGGTTCGCAACTTCGACCAGAGCGACCTTGCTGTCAGCCAGGGTCTCCATGCGGAACAGGTGGCCGTCGATGACGTCGGAGTTGCCCGTCGCATCGTCAGCAGCAGCGTTGACCGTGTAGCTCAGGGAAACGTTCACGTTGGCCTTCTTGGTAGAAGTCTGCGTGAACTTCATGGTGTTAACACCAGCGGTGAAGTCAGCAACCGGCGTGAAGACGGTCTCGCCAGCCTTCAGCTGGAAGCTCGCGACTTCGATGGTGTTGGTGGTGCCATCGATGTAGGTGACATCAGCCATGGTCTTGCCAGCGCCTGCGCCAGCGGATTCCCAATACAGCTTGGTGACAACGCCGTAGCTGTAGACGGTCTCGATCTTGACAGCACCGATCAGGTTGCCGTAGGTATCGAAGAACCAGGTGTAGTTGCCGGTGTTCGTGCCAGCCTCGTTCAGAGCGAACTGCAGAGCGTCGTCATAAACGGTGCCGTTGACAGTGTGCTTGTCGGCATTGTACCAGATGACAGTCTGAGCGCCTTCGACAGAGGTAGCCTTGCCGAGGATCTCGACGTACTGGTTCGCGCCGGAGGTCACAGTGTAAGCGTCATCACGGTCGCCGCTGTTGGTGTATGCATTGACCAGGATGTAGTCGCCAACTGCATAGGGGAAGTTGGTGGAACCGTTGGTAACGGTGACAAGAACAGTGGTAGCGGTCGCCGCGCTGCTGTAGCAGTAGACGTTCATGGTCAGAGAAGATTCGCTCTTCACATGGCCGGCAGCGTCGAACGCAGCGTCCTTGACAGCGGTGACCTTCGCGAGGAAGGTATCGATCATGACGATGCGGTTGTCGTCGTAGACCTCAGTCAGACGGCCCTGTGCGCCAACCTTGTTGACGGTGTCGAGCGTCTGGATGGTGTCGGTGTAGACGGTAGCGCCATTGACATGGAACGCGTAGGTCTCTTCCTTCGCAGTCTGGCCGACTTCCTTGGCGAGGTCGCACTCGGTGACGGCAGTCTTGAAGGTAGCAACCAGCTTGTCGGAGTCAACATACTCGCCGATGGTCTTGGTGCCCTTCAGCCAGCTGTGGGTCGGACGGCCCCAAGCGTCCTCAGTGGACTTCAGGGTCAGGCCGAAACCGGCAGCCAGGAGCTTGTGCTCGTAGTTGTTGGTAGCGCCGTTCGGGGAGACGTAGACAGCAGCGGTCGGAGTGACGTTGTTGGCAACGGTCCAGTAACCGGCAGTCGCGTTCCAAACGAGGTTGGTGACAGTCTGGCCGTAAACAACGGTCTCAGCCTTGAGGGCGTTCAGCATGATCTGAGCAGCCTGATCACGGGTCAGAGCAGCGTTCGGATCAAAGTCCTTCAGGCCAGCCATCAGCTTCTTGGCCTTGGCGAGCTCGAGGGTGTTGACAGCCCAGGAAGAACCGACGAGGCCTTCCTTGTTCTGGTCATAACCGAGAACGACGAGGACCATCTTCAGGAATTCCGTGCCCTTGACGTTGGCGGTCGGCTTGAACTGGGTCGCGGACTTACCAGCGATGATGCCAGCGCGGTAGCCGTAAGCGACATAGCTCTCGCCCCAGCGGCCCTTCTCGTCTGCGAAGGGGTTCGCAGAGGTGTACAGGCTGCTGATGTCAGCAGACTTGTTGGCGAAGATGGCGATGATCTTGGCCGCCTCTTCGCGGGTGATGTTCTTGGCGGGCTTGAAGCTGTTGTCAGCCTTGTAGCCTTCCAGAACCTTGATGTACGACAGGACATCCAGAGCTTCGACGTTGGTGACGTCAGCTGCGTCCGAGAAGTCCGCGGTTGCTGCACTGGCGACGGTCGCGAAGCTCAGAAGCGTAGCGATCGCAAGAACCAGAGCAAGAACCTTTTTGAAGTTCTTCATTGAGTTTTCCTCCTTGTATTTTTTAGTCGTTGTGTTCTCCGCTGCATAGCAGGCGCATGGCACAACTACTATCTGCCGGTATCATAATTCAAACCCTCCCAAAGGTCAAGAGGCCGGGAGGGTTTGTAATCTGATTGTAACAAAGCGGGGTTTATGTAACATTCGGGGACATGCCCGCGCGGAAACGGAAAAACGCCGCGCGTTCCGGCCCTTCCGGGCTTAGATGTACTGCTGCGTGACGACGTCGATAATGCCGCGCGTAGTGATGCGCAGCGTCGGGATGACGGGCAGCGCCATGAAGCTCAGCGTCATGAACGGGTCGATGCCCTTGGACACGCCTAGCTCGTAGGCGCTCTTCTTGGCGGCCTCCAGATCGCGGTTCACGTTCACCAGCGTGTCGTCGGACATGATACCGGCGATGGGCAGCAGCAGCTCGCCCTTCACCTGCCCGTCCTCCACCACGGTGATGCCGCCGTGCTGCTGCACGATGCGGTTGGCGGCGAAGGCCATATCCTCCTCGTTGGCGCCCACCACGATGATGTTGTGGCTGTCGTGGCTGATGCTGGTGGCCACCGCGCCCTTCTTCAGGCCGTAGCCCTTGATGTAGCCGATGCCGATGTGGTGCGTGTTCTTATGGCGCTCGATGACGGCGATCTTGAGAATATCGTCCTCAACGCTGATCTTTTCGGCGTAGCCTGCGTCGGTCGTGACGATCTCGCCG
>DBLB01000055.1:0-16398 GCA_002298695.1 Clostridiales bacterium UBA735
AGAGATACATGGCGACCTGCCGTGCTTCCGCGGTATTCTTGTTTTTCAGCGTCCCGCGCAGCACCTGCTCTTCAATGGAATAGAAGCGGCAGACCTCTCCGATGATGAGACTCGGCGTCGGCAGGCTTTCGGCCTTGCCCTTGTACATGTCCTTGATCGCGCGCGATACGCTCGCCACATCGAGCGGCATACCCTGTAAGTCACGGTAAGCCAGAATCTTTTTGACTGTCCCCTCAATCTGCCGCACATTCGTCGTGATGTTCTCCGCGATATACTCGCATACATCATCCGGGAACTCGAGTCCGAGACTCATGGCCTTGTTCTTGATGATCGCCATACGGGTCTCATAATCCGGCGGCTGGATGTCCGCGATCAGTCCCCACTCAAAGCGCGTCTTCAGGCGGTCTTCGAGGCGGAGCATTTCATGCGGCGGCCGGTCGGCTGTCAGGACGATCTGCCGGTGCGACTCGTAGAGCGTATTGAACGTATGGAAAAATTCCTCCTGCGTAGAGTCCTTACCGGCGATGAACTGAATATCGTCGACGAGAAACAGATCGGCCCCGCGGTATTTGCTGCGGAACTCAATGTTCCGGCCCTCCTGCACCGCGGCGATCAGCTCGTTCGTAAACTGGTCGCCCTTGATGTAGACGATGTTGTAGCTCGGATGCTTTTTATGGACCTCGCTGGCAATGGCATAGAGCAGATGCGTCTTGCCAAGGCCGGACGGCCCGTAGATAAACAGCGGGTTATAGGTTTCCGCTGGTGCGTTGGCCACGGCGATGGCCGCCGCGTGCGCAAAACGGTTGGAGGAGCCGACGACAAATTTGTCGAATGTAAACTGCGGATTGAACTCCACAAATTGCGGCTTTTTCTGATTTTCCCGATATGCATCGATCTCTGTTTCATCGAGCACCTCAAGTTCCACGTTCATTTCAAATTCATCGCGCATGGCGTCTTTGATATAATCGGCGCAGCGCCGCAGAATGATATCCTTGCGGAACGAGGACGGGGAATAGAGCACCAGCTTCGTGTCGGTCAGTTCCAGAATCTCTGCGTCATCGAACCAAGTGGAGATCACCGCCGGCGTCAGCCGTGCTTCCATATTTCCGAGCACCTTGGCCCAGACATAGGCTGTGGAGTACATACATAGCTCCTTTCCAAACAGAATGACACAAAAATGTGCCTAATCATTCAACATAAAGTATACCATATTTCCCGGTGCATTGCAAGGCATACAATATTAAAAAAGAATAGGAAAACAGCAGATACGGATTTTTTCGTATCTGCTGTAAAAATATTCATAAAATCTGGAAAATCAGATCCGGAAGCTCCGATATGCGTTCAAGTTTCCATTTGGATTCCGGAACAGAACCAAATCCATAAACTGCGTGGATAAACTAAACGGAATTCCGGCTTCCGCCGCAGCAGCATCCATCTGCGTGTCGCCGACGTAGACAGCCCGGTTAATCCGATTCCGTTCCATCACAAGTTGGATATTTTTTCCTTTTGTCAGTCCTGTCTGTCCGGACATCTCATAGTCCTGGATCCAGCTTCCGCCCAGCCAGCGCAGAAACGTCTGTACGTATCCGTCCTGTGAGTTGGACACAATAAACAGTGCGTACTGCGCGGAAAGCAGTTCCAGCGCTGCGTTATCGCTTTGGCATGATGTGACTTCATATTGTCAATCACAAGGACGGAATCTCGGTTCAGACAGGGCAGCAAATCACATTCCAGGTACTGCTTGAATTTCTCTACTGTCGTGCCGCCTGAGAAAGTCGTGTAGTGCAGCCCTCCGTCCAACTGGATCGATGACAAAATCGTTGTATTTTTCGGTTTGGAAAGCGGCGCGGAATCCACCGCTCTGCGTCCTCCTTTGGCGTAGGCATACCGCCGTGTCATGCCGGTATTGCAGCCGCTTTCGCCCAGAAATACAAGGTTATTTGTGCTGAATCCGGATATCATGCCGCTCCATGCTTTTCTCTTCGCCGCCACATCGGGGGCACGCCTGTTCGCTGGCATGGAGAGATTTTTTCTTCCGACGGTATCATTCGCATTTTCATTCGCTCCAAAAACACTTGGATTTCTCTGAACATTCCCGAACCGCGCAAAATAGGCAGGGCCCTGCGCATCAAGCGCAAGGCCCTGCTCATATTCGTTTCTGCAAACTGTACTGCTCATTTGCAAAGCAGCCGTTCAAGAACCGCAATTTGCGCCGTCTCTTCGATCTGCTCTGCCATATGCTCCGCAGCCACCGCCGTTCCGCCAAGCGCGACCAGACCGTGGCCCTTCAGAATAAACCCGCACAGATCCGGCGTCTGTTCAAACAGGTTCAGAATCTGCGGCATATGCTCCGCCGGAACAACGGCGGCAGGAATATCCAGCACCGGAATCTCATGCTTCATTTTCAACTGGCTGTGCCAGGTGACCAGCGGAATACAGTCGTGGGAATTTGCCCATGCAATAGCCCACGGACTGTGGAAATGGACGACAGCCTCATACTGCGGCAGCGCCTGCAGCAGCGTGGCATGGAGCAGCCACTCACGGGTCGGCTTTCCCTCCTCGCGCGGCAGAAGGCTGCCGTCAAAATGCATGGCCAGCCAGCCCTTGCCTTCCTCCGTGCAGTCGGCAAAGGAACCGCCGGAGTTCTTTACGATCATGGTATCCGTATCAGGAACGTGGACGGCCATATTGCCGCCGGAGCCGGTCTGAATCCCTCTGGTGTACGCACGGTGCGCAGCCAGCGTCAAATCATGATAAATATCTAGGTAGCACATCTGAAACATCTCTTTTCTGTTTTAGTAAGTCAAAAGCCGCGAGCAGCGGACGCTCATTGATTCGCTCTCAGTTTGCTTTTCCGGCTGGAGACATCGATCCAGACCATCAGCAAAATCGCCATGCCGATGACCAGGTTCTGCCAGTTCGCATCGATCAGCATGATATTCATGACATTGGTGATCAGGCACAATACGATGGCACCGATGACCGTGCCGAAAATGCCGCCCTCGCCGCCAAGCATGGACGTTCCGCCCACGACGACCGCCGCTACCGTGGTCAGCACATACGCATTGGCAATTGTAGAGTCCGCAGCGTTGGCGCGAGCCACCAGTACAATGCCGCCGATCGCAGCGCAGACGCCGGACAGCACAAAGGCAAGGATGAGGGTCAGCGTCGTATTGCAGCCGGAATATTTTGCCGCATTCGCATTTGCACCGTACATATAGAGCTGACGCCCGAATGTTGTCTTGTTATACAGAATCGCCAGCAGCACAACGAACACCAGCACGATCACAATAATCACGGAAATCGGGCCGATATATCCGGTCGCGATCTTCTGGAAGCCTTCATCCAGACCGTAGATCACGCCGCCGTTCATCACGATGATCGCAAGCCCCGACAGCATCATTCTGCTGCCGTAAGTGGCGATGAAGGAGGGCAGGTTCAGGATTCCGACGAGGACACCGTTCAGCAGACCGGTCAGCGCCCCCACCATCAGGCCGGCCAGAATTCCCAGGACGATCGCATGACCGTTTGCAATCAGGCTAGCCGTCACACAGCCGGCAAGCGCGGCGCAGGATGCCACTGACAGATCGATATTGCCTGTGATCACGACCGCAGTCAGCCCCATACTCAGCAGAACCAGAACGCCGGCCTGGCGCAGGATCGTGAGGAGGTTGCTGACGGTGCGGAAGGAGGGACTCAGGATCGAGGATCCCACAAACAGCACCAACATGGCGATCAACGTGTAAAAGAAGCTCAGATTTGCGAGCTTTTTCATGACAGGCTTTCGCTCAGACCTTTTCATACTCAGCCACCTCCGATCAGACATTGCGCGACTTCTTGATGATGGCGTCGATCACAAGCGCAAGAATCACGACCGCACCGATCAGGAAAGTCTGGTAAAGGGACGAAACGCCGACAATTTGCAGTCCGCTCTTGAACATCTGGAGCATCAGGACACCGAACAGCGTGCCGGCGACGTCGCCGTTGCCTTCGCGCAGTGAGGAGCCGCCCAGCAGGACTGCGGCCACCGCGTTGAATTCATAGCCGTCTCCGCCCAGAGGATTGCCGGATGAGACGCGGCAGGTCAGAACCAGTCCAGCCAGGCTGGACATAAAGCCAACATAGGCAAATGTCTTGACAATATGTATCGCAGTATTACTTCCCGCCAGTCTCAGCGCCTCAGGGTTGCCGCCCAGCGCACGCACCCGGATTCCCAGTCTGGTCTTATGCAGCACGAACAGCGTCAGCAGGAATCCAAAGACTGCGATCCATGTGGCCAGTGGAAAGCCCAGATACAGAGCGGATTTGACATGGGCAAACAGCTTGCTGGAATACGTCAGCGAGAAGCCTCCGGACAGCAGCAGCGCAATGGACCGATAGATATTGGCCATGGACAGCGTCACAATGAATACCGGAATATTGAGCTTGGCGACAAGCACGCCGTTGATGACGCCCATGAAAACGCCGCTGAACACCGCCAGAATGATTGCCGCCGGCATGGAAACACCATGATTCAGCAGCCACATCCAGAACACGGAAACGACGCTCAGCTGGAAGCCCAGGGACAGGTCCGTTCCCTGCAGCATGACGACCAGCGTCTGGCCGCAGGCAAGCAGGAGCAGCGTGGAGGACTGATTGATGATGTTCGTGAACGTCGAAAGACTGAAAAAGCTGTCTGACATTGCAGAGAATGCAATGATCAGGACGACAATAATGTAAATTGCGGGAGGCATGGATGCGATGCGATTTTTTACCGTTTTCATTCTCCTGCCTCCGCTTCCTCGTTGATAAACATCTTCTGCCCGATCCGTTCGTTGGAAAATTCCTCACGCGGGATCTCATCCACAATGCATCCATCGGCCATCACATAGATCCGGTCGCTCATGCCCAGAACCTCCTGCATTTCAGAGGAGATCATGAGAATTGCCGCGCCTTCAGAAGCGAGGCGATCCATCAGCGCATAAATTTCAAATTTGGCGCCCACGTCGATGCCGCGGGTCGGTTCGTCAAAAATAATCACGTCCGGGCCGGCGCTGAGCCATTTTGCAAGGACGACCTTCTGCTGGTTGCCGCCGGACAGGAAGCCCACATGCTTGTCCACGCCGGTGGCAGCAATGTTCAGCTTCTTCACATAATCTTCTGCGATCTCATCATTTTTCTTTTGTTTGATAAAGAATCTCGGAAAATGCTGCTTCAGACTGACCGCCACAACATTCCACGAGATGGATGCCTTGAGCGTCACGCCGTAGCGCTTCCGGTCTTCCGGCAGCAGGCCGAGGCCCTTATGAACCAGCTGATACGGTTTTTTCCCGGTGATATCCTTCCCCTTCAGCACAACTGTACCGGATTTGATATTGTCAATGCCAAATACCAGCCGCGCGAGCTCCGTGCGCCCCGCGCCGACCAGACCTGCCAGACCGACAATTTCTCCCTTTCGGATCTGAATGGAACAGTTTTTGACTCTCCCCTTGATATCGCACAGGTCCTTCGTCTCCAGCGCAACATCCCCCGGTTCTACGGGTGTCCTCTGGTACACCTGAGAAATTTCGCGACCGACCATGCATTTCACGATCTCCTGATCGGTAATATCCTCGGTATTTGCAGTTCGGATCAGCTTGCCGTCACGCATAATGGTGATGCGGTCGCCGATCGCGCGCAGCTCCTGCATTCTGTGCGAAACATAGATGATGCCAACGCCCTGCTGCTTCAGTTCCCTGATTTTTGCGAACAGCGACTCCACCTCACGGTTGGACAGCGGCGCAGTCGGTTCATCCAGGATCAGGATCTTGGGCTGGAACGACAGCGCCTTCGCAATTTCAATCATCTGATGCGCCGCCACATCCAGACTTTTTACCGGAACCGTTGTATTGATATGCTCGCAGCGAAGCTCAGACAGATACGCCTTGGCGTCTTTCTGCATCTTCTTGAAATTGACCACCGGGGTCCCCCGGTACATGGGTTCGCGGTTCAGATAAATGTTCTGCGCCGCATTCAGATACGGAACCATCGTCAGTTCCTGATAAACGGCGACAATATGGTGATTCAGGGCATCCCTGGGCGAATTGAAATGCACCTCCTCGCCCTCGAAGAAAATTCTTCCTCCGTCCGGGTGATAAACGCCCAGAATGCATTTCAGCAGCGTGCTTTTCCCGGCGCCGTTTTCGCCGATCAGAACGTGCACCTCGCCCGCTCTGACGTCGAAGCTCATGTTGTCCAGCGCCTTCATGCCGACGAAGCACTTGGTAACGCCTTCCACACGTAACAGTTCTTTCACTTCTGTGTTTCCTCCCATCGCTGCACGCCCCGAATTTCAGGATACGCAGCATCTGATCCATTCCGTGGTCGCTTGAATAATGTGATAGGTGAGGTACAAGACCCCACCCTATCACATCCTGTGCTGAGAATCTTCTGTACGAATTATTCGTTATCGAACCATGCCTCGGAAGAAATATACTCATCAATGTTTTCGGACGTGATGAACGGATTATCTCTGGTCGAAGGGAACGGAATGAAGTATTCTTCCGGCAGTGTGCCGTCGTTCAGATACTGCACGATATAAGCAATGCCCAGATAGGTGGAGCCGAAGGGGTCGGTATTGTAGGTAAGCGCCAGTTCGCCGTTCTTGATCGCCGTAGAGGCATCCTTGTTGCCGTCCGCGCCGCCGACCAGAACGCCGCTCACATCGGAGGCCTTCAGGACCTGGATCGCGCCCAGCGCCATTTCATCGTTGGCGCCGTAAACGACCTTCAGCGTTTCCTTGACGCCCGCGCCCTGCAGCAGGTTTTCCATGACTGTGATCGCCTCAGCGCGCTTGAAGTTTGCAACCTGAGATGCCAGCAGCGTCATGTCGGGGAACTCTTCCAGCGCATCCTTGGCGCCCTGCAGACGTTCCTGTGCGTTCTGCGCACCGGCCGGGCCTTCCAGAATGATGACGCCGCCCTTGCCGCCGGCCTTTTCGCACAGGGCTTTCATCGTGGCGTAGCCGGTCTCGTAGTAGTCAACGCCGGTTCTCAGAAAGCAGCCGGTGTTGGATGCCGTGCCGATCGCAACGACGGGGATGCCGGCTTCGTTTGCCATGTCGACGCCGGGCTGGATGCCGTTGGAATCAGAAGGGTGGATGACAAAGCCGTCAACGCCCTGCGCGATATAGGTTTCCATGATCGAAACCTGCTCTTCGATGGAATCGTCTACCGCAGGCGCCGCAATGACGACCTTGACATTCATGTCCGTGCCTGCCTGCTTTGCGCCGTCCCACATGCCGACCATGTAGGGGTTCGTGCTGTTCTTGGTCATGCAGACGATCGTGTATTCCTTATCGGCCTTCACATCGGTGGAAATGCCTCTGCCGATGCCGGTAACGGGTCTTACCAGCGTTTCCTTCGCGTAGTCCGTCGCGCGGTCCACGTTCACATTCGCGCTGAAATCGCCCTTCGCCGCTTCCGCCTGATTGTCCTCTGTCGTGGCAGTGGAATCTGTGTTGGTCGCTGCATCCGCGGGTGCCGGATCTGTGCTGTTGTCAGGCGCATCTGTTTTTGCGCATGCAGCCAGTGCAAAAATCATGCATAGGGCACAGATGAGAGCAAGAATCTTTTTCATGAATGACATCCTCCTTAAATTTTGTATCCTTTATTTCGGATATTGGATAATATCACAATAATACGTTTGCACCAATTTGTCAAAATATATTTTGATTTCTGCCGCGATTTATGCATAGCTCACAAAGTTGCAGTATTTATTTTGAACATAGTGCTGATGTTGCCTGCCGGCTGCATCGCAATATCTGCGCACAGCCCGTCCACGTCCACCGTCTGCCAGACGGCAGTTCTTATTTTAATGTATTCTCTGCCCGAAGTCAGGTTCTGGCCGCGCGGACGAACGCCTTCAGATTTTCTTCCGTGACGTTCTGATTGATCTCGCACCCGGATCCCAGCAACAGTCTGCCGCTCCCGGCGTCCAGCGCCAGCAGCTCCCGCACGGCCCGCTCCACTTCCTCCGGCGTTCCGTTGCTGAGCAGCGCCGGAGAGAGATTGCCTCGGAATACGCGCTCGCCATGCGTCCGTTCGATGAGCGTCCGGATGTTATTGGTCGCGTCGAAATCGATGATGTCCGATCCGTTCTCGTAGATCTTGTCAATGATCGGCTCGATTCTGCCGCAGATATGCGTAATGGCAATGCCGCCCTCTTCATGGATTGCATCCACGATTCGCTTTTCATAGGGCAGACCGAATTCAATATAGGTCTCTCTGGACACCACGTTGGAGGAAACGGTCGCATGACCAAAGCCCACCGCGTCGGCGCCGGCCTTGATCAGTTCTCTTGCCTGCCAGATGGCCGCCTGCGTACAGAGCTCCAGCAGCGCATGGACTGCCTCCGGGTCACAGATGGTATCCACCAGCAGTTCCTGCAAGTTGTACAACTGCGAGGCGACGTTCATCGGCCCGTTGCACCACGATTGGATAAACAGCCTGTCCCCGACGAGCTTCACGGCATGTTCGGTCGCCCGCAGCAGCGTTCCATACCCCGGGCAGTCCCAAGGATTGCGGATCTGGATCCGATCGATGTCCTCAATGGAATCCATCAGACTTTTCTTGAGCACGTAAGGCGCATCCTCCGGCAGCGTATACTGGGACCCCAGCGCCATACCGTCCAGACTGATATCCGTATGAAGCGGAACTGCGTCCCAGCCGAACTTTTCCGCAGCATTTACCGCACATTCTGCCAGAATCACCGGATCCGACATATATTCTGAGACGGTATGCCCTGAGAATTTGGCCGTCGTAAATGCCAGCTTCGGAAAAATCGGAATCATATCCGGCGTCTTTCGCTACATCACAGCATAGATTCGTTCTTTGCCAGTCATAGTATGTATTCCTTTCGCTTTATCGGATATTGGATACAATAATAGCGGCAAAAATGCAGTATTTTCCGTCGATCTCATGGGGTGTGATTCCACCTGAAGTTATACAGGATCCCACAATCCATAAAACCGAAACGCCGATACAGCGGATACCCGCGCGCAGAGGCCTGAAGCACGCCGACGGTGCAGCCGGCTTCCCGGGCATCCCACAGCGCCAGATGCACCAGCGTTCCGGCCTGTCCGCGGCCGCGGAATTCCGGCCTTGTTCCGACTTCATGCAGTCCCGCACATCCGTCAACCAGATTCAGCATCAGTGTGGAGGTGATTCTTCCGTCCTGCATCATGCCATAAAATCGGCAATGCCCATACAGGTGCGCAAAACAGGCATATTCGTCCTGCTTGCAGAAAGCTGCCGCACAGCAGTCCGCCCACTCCCGCAGATCATTTTGAGAAATCACGGCGGCGGGCGAGTTTTCCGGGCGCGCAACCCGGGACAGATCATACTGCATCGCAGTCTGCGGATTGACAAGCACCGCGCCGTGTGCCTCCATCCAGGCCGCAAATGCGTCGTCCCGCTCCGGCCGATACAGGCTGAACAGCGGAGACATGTCTTCCGGAATCACCTGCTTTGCCGCTTCCATCGTCTTTTCAATTCCGTTCGCATCATAATAGCTGCCGGAAATCTGAAAGCGGCTGTACCAGGAACCTGGAAAGCTGTTCCGGTAAAGCGTCCCGGCCTCTGTCACGATTGGCCCGTCGCTGAGAAATTCCGCGATATCCATCAGGGTGCAGAGTGTCATGTGATTCACAGGCAGCCTCCCAGAGCAAATGTGCTGACCTCAATGCTCCTTGGCATGCACAATGGCTGAAACCGCCTCGGGGACATCCTTCGTATGATATTCCAGATCTGTTTTCAGAATTTCCTTGATCTTCATCGGATCCCGGGCGTCCAGCATTTTCAGGACTGCCGCATGCGTCTCCACCATATCGTCCGCCGCTTCCTTGCTGGCGATATACTGCTTGCTGTAGACCAGCTTATAAAAGGAGAGCGCATTCCACAGAGTATGAATGATGTCGTACAGGCGGTCGAGTTTCGCATACTGATAGAGTGTGAAGTGAAACTCCTTGTTCAGTCTGTACAGTGTGCGCGGATCCGGTTCGCGCTTTGCAAACTCATCGATGATGGACTGATGCACGTTTTTCAGCTCCGCGATCCCCGCTTCATCGATATTCTGTGCAGCAACGGCGGCCATCTCCGGTTCGAGAAGCTGGCGGATCAGATAGATCTCCGCAACATCCTGCTTGTCCAGCTCGATCACCTTAAACCCGACATAGGGAACGGCCTCTGCCAGACCGAGCTGCTCCAGCATGGTAAACGCTTCACGCACCGGCATTCTGCTCACGCCCAGCTGCTGCGCGATCTTTTCCGCATTCAGATGGTCTCCCATGGACAGCGTGCCGTCCATGATCCAATCCAGCAGCCGCTCCAGAACCTGTTCGTTCAGTTTCTGCCTGCGAAGCTTTAAATTTTCTCCTCCCATGCGCGGACCCTCCAAACACTTTTTTGTAACCATATCACAAAAATAATGGGATGTAAAGACGTCAGCGCCACAATTTCAACGCCTGATCCAGCGCTTCGCAGGAGGCTGCCGCCTCCTCCAGCGGGATCCCCGCAGCCGTTGCAGACACGGCGGCCATCGCCGCCGCAGCGCCTGCAGTTGCCCCCATCGGGTGCCCCTGCACCGCGCCGCCAATGCCGATCACGGTATCCGTTCCCAGCATTTTCTGAATCCAGGCCTGATTGGCCGGGGTAATGCCGCCGCCCACCGTGGTAACAACCGGGTTCAGGGTTCCGCAGCAATCCTGCTGCATCCCGACGGTGTTCCGGAAATCCGCCATGGCTGCATCATCCGCAGGATCCGGACACATGGTCATCACCGCATGCGCGCCGGCCAGCCGGGCAAGCGTCCCCAGAAACACGCCGTTTGATATGCCGGAGGTCATCACGCTCAGCCCGGCATAATGCGCCATGATGAACAGCTTGTCCCCGAACTCCTCATTCAGTTCCAGCAGCGTGTCCAGCCCGCCGAATACGTAGTTGTACAGGCAGGCCCTTGCGCCCGCATCGAGAACCTGCCGGGCATTTTCCAGAACCTGCGAGGGGCTGCCGGAGATATTCGGCAGATACACCGTTCTGTGCCCGGTCTGCTCATAGACCTCCTGGGCTGCGCGGAGGTACAGCCGCGTCCGCGCTTCCACCTGGTTATAAGCAGGGGAACCCAGCAGCTCGTCGTCCTTTACCAGATCCATGCCGCCCATTGCGACCTGCCGGAACAGCCGGGCGCCCTCTTCCGGCGTGTAGCCGGCGCAGGGCTTGATCATATTCAGAACGAGCGGCCGGTTCTGTACACCGGTCAACGCGCGCAGCTGTGCGATCCCCTGCCGCGGCGCGCTGAAATCCGCTTCCCCGCCGTTCCGGACCGTCAGTCCCACCAGCTTTGCGTGCATGGCCGTAGACACATCGTTGCCCACGAGCGCAGTCATCATCTGCGTCAGACTGCCGCCAAAATTTGCCGTCGGAAACGCGATCACAATCCGATAGCAGGCATTGACGCGCTCCTCCGAAACCTTTTCAACCCCTAGCACGCTTCCCTGGTAGGCATTGATCATTTCCTCTGTGATACCGGGGACCGGCACCCAGGTTCCGATGGTCTGGCCCACCGCAAACGCAGCCGCCCGGCGGCAGATGTTGGTCTCCTTCGGTACATTTGCTTCATACGTCGCCAGCACGCACGGATACGTAACGTCTTCCAGTTTTGTAAATGGTTTTTTCGTCAAATCCATGGCTGTCATCCTTCAAAAATCAATGCCGCGGCGCTTCAGCTCCTCTGCCATGAGTCGGGCGATTCGCCTTCCCCAATCCGCATCGTTGAGGTTGCCGTCCAGCTCCAGAATTTCAATCTTGCTGCTGCACCGGCTGCGGATAGCGCCCAGCAGCGCCTCGTCCGTCTCTTTGCTGTACATATTGCCGCCTTTGCGGGCATTTTTCCGCATCCCCTCCGTGGGGAGCACCAGCTTGAGCGGACGCGCTGTGCGGTTGAGCCGATCCGCAAAAACTGTGCCGATCTGCTCCGCCTCGTCCGGCAGGATCTTGATATGCGCCAGTGACGCATTGTGCATGTTATAGACGCGTTCGTCCATCCGCGGCGGAAAATGCTCCTTGTCGAAGTCCACAAAATCCAGCCCGCCTACCGAGACGACCATTGGGATCCCGGCTTCTGCCGTTTTCATCAGCCGGTCCTTTGCACCGTAGGAGAAGCCTCCGCCAAAATACTCCGACGTGATCTCATGGGTGGTCATATCCAGAATTCCGTCCAGCAGCCCGTCCAGCGCCAGCTTTTCCATGATCGTGCCGCCGACGCCGGTGGTGTGGAAGCCGATGCCCTCCACGCCCAGCCTGTCCAGCTCCTCGATCGCTGCGCAGCAGCCCTCATTGGTGATGCCCATCAGCGACACCCCGACGACCGGACGCTTGGGTTTTTGCAAAGGCTTCCCGGCAAAAAGCGTCATCCCCGCCGCGCAGGCGCAGGCATTTGCCAGAATGGTCCTCGTCATCATATTCAGACCGGTAAAATCGGAGATCGAGGGGAGCACGGTAATGTCTCTCGCGCCCACCACCAGTTCAAACGGCTTCTTGCCGCATGCCACGGTAGACGCGATGACCTTCGGAACCCCGATCGGCAGTGCCTGCATCGCCGTCATGGCCACCGTGGTATTCTGCACGCCGCCGGCAGAAAGCACGCCGTCGATCCGGTGCTCCTGATACAATTTCAATACCATGGCGCGCATCGCCTCAGTCATCAGCTCCATCAGCGCGCCCTTTGTCTGATCCTTGATCTCATCCCATGCCAGCCCGGCATTTGCAAAAACCTCTTCGCGCGTGATGTCCGCGCCCCTGGGTTCGCCCAGACCGATGGACATGTCCAGCACCAGACTGTTCACACCGTCGGCGGCGAGTTGCGCTTTCATAAAGGCAGCTTCCTGATACTTGGTATCGCAGCTTGAAATAATCGCGATTGTTTTCATCTCAGATACCCTTCGTACCCATATGGACAGATCGTCCGTTTGGGTCAGTCAACAGAATCTGCTTCGCCGATCTCCGCCATGCGCTCCGCCCACGGCTTGGAATCCGCCTTCGCGCCGAAGTACTTCCGTTCCACCGCAGCAGGGTCGGTACCCTTCTGCGCGGACTCCTTGGCGATGATCGCCTTGGAATACTTCTCAAATGTGAAGTCCGAGTCCGCAGCGCCGATGACCGGCAGCCGGTTGTCATGCTCTGCTTCATACGCCTCGCACGCGGCGGACAGAATGACGTCGTGCGCCAGAAGCAGATGCTTGTAGGGATCCACGCCGCGGCGGTGGCAGCGGCGCAGGATCTCACGGATTCCCTTCCAGACCGCCACGAGATCCACATATCGTCCGGGCGGGCAGATATCATAGTGCAGCTTATCCACCATTTCCTGCGGCGCGTCGATGTTTCCCATCACGAAGACCGCGTCTCCCACGCAGAAATACGGGCCATTTTCGGTCTCGACCATGACAGACATCGATCCGGGGCTGTGGCCGAACGTCTCAAATACGACGACGCCGGGCGCAACCTCCACATCTCCCGAAACCAACTCGAAGCGCGCGGGGAGATTCAGGCCGGCCGCTTCGTCCACGATATCGTAGGGCGCCACGAACTGATCCCGATAGGTCACATCACCGTCTTTGCGGATGATCGGGCGGCAGTAGCTCTTGAAATGCAGCGGGATGGGGTTGTGTGCGTAATTCCACTCCACCTCATTGACAATGAAACGGGCGTTGACAAATTTCTCAAGATAGAACACATGATCCCAGTGCAGATGCGTCAGGATCACAATGTCCACATCCTCCGGCTTGTGGCCGCACTGTGCCAGACGGGACGCAATATCGTCCACGCCGGGGCGCTGGAGCGACGGGCCGTGGTGATATTTATCGGCATGCTCATTCCACGACATCCCGGTGTCCACCAGAATCAGCTGCTCGCCGCCTTCGATCAGGAACGTGAAGTCCGGCAGTTGATCCAGTTCATTGGTGAGGCCATATTTTTCGATGTACTTGCTGCAAGAGAAATGGTACCAGTACTCCAGCGGCTTAGTGGGGATGTAGCCGCTGCACAGGGGGCGAATGGTTAATTTGGACATAGCGTATCTCCTCATATAAAAATTTGCAGATGCAGAAACTTACGGTTCTGTCTGCATGACCTGCTGTTTCACAGGAATGCGGGTGAGGAACCGTCCTCGGTCCGTTCCGTGTACGGATTTCGCAGTCTGCGTCTAGCGCTGTATCCCTGCCGGGACGACCATACACAGAATGCTCCGCGCAGACACCGTAGTTTTGTTTTTGCATTTCGGATATTGGATACGATAAAATTGTACATACTTAGATTCTCCCTGTCAATAGGAGAAATATCAACAGAAAACAGCCAGCACATTTGTATGCTTTCAACAATTCCGGAATCAGTGCCTGCACCCGCGCCTTGTATTTCGCACGCATAAATTCTGCCGCTTCTGAGAAAAAGGGATTGACATTCCGGAGAGTTGTGTTATTCTAATTGCATATTGGATACAGTATTCAGTCTGCACATGGATTTGACAGACATAGAACCGGAGGATTTTTTATGAAAGTGATATTTGGCTGCGACCCGAATGCTGCCGATCTGAAGCGCACCCTGATGGAAACGGCCCGCTCGCTCGGCTGCGAGGTCGTGGACCTGGGAAGCACCGACCCGATTTATGCAAATACCGCAATTGCCGTTGCCGAAGCCGTCGCTGCGGGCGAAAGTGACCGGGGCGTTCTTCTCTGCGGCACCGGCATCGGCATGTCTCTGGCCGCCAACAAGGTCAAGGGCGCTTATGCGGCGCTGATTACCGACGTTTACTCCGCACAGCGCGCCGTCCTCAGCAACAACGCCAACATCGCCTGCTTCGGCGCGTTCACGCTCGGCGAGAAGCTGGCCGTCGAGCTGCTGAAGACCTGGCTGCGCGCGGAATTTGATCCCAACTGCGCCTCTGCTCCGAAGGTCGCCCGTTACAAGAGCTACGATGAGGCGCGTGGCGCATGAAAAAGCAGAAAAAGCTGTATCTCGGAACCAACACCAAGATGTACAAAACCATCGCGCAGACGACCGCGTTTCTCACGGAGCTTTCCGGTGCAACCGGAGATCTCTCCCGGGAAGAGCTGGAGCTGTTCGTGATCCCCTCGTTCACCACGCTTTTTCACGCCCGTCAATGCGTGTCTCCGGACAAGATTCACTTAGGCGCGCAGAACATGGGCTGGGAGGACGAGGGCCAGTTCAGCGGAGAAATTTCTCCCCTTATGCTGAAGGAAGTGGGCACCGAGATCATCATGATCGGCCATTCCGAGCGCCGCCATGTCCTGATGGAAACCGACGCGATGGAAAACCGGAAGGTCCTGTGCGCGCTGCGCCATGGCTTTACGCCGCTGCTCTGCATTGGAGAGACCGGCGAAGAAAAAGCGCTCGGCCTGTCTGACGAGGTTCTGCGCACGCAGATCAAAGCAGGGCTGCACGGCGTCACCGCAGAGCAGGCTTCCGCACTGTGGCTGGCCTACGAGCCCGTCTGGGCGATCGGCGTGAACGGTGTTCCGGCCACAAAGGAATATGCAGAGCAAAAGCACGGCGTGATCCGCGCCTGTGTCCGGGAGTTATTCGGCGAAGAGGCCGGCGATCAGATCCCGCTGCTGTACGGCGGCAGCGTCAATCCGCAGAATGCTCCCGGTCTGATCGGTATGGAGAACATCGATGGTCTGTTCATCGGCCGCAGCGCCTGGCAGGCGGACAATTTTAACTCCATCATCCGCAGCGTCCTCCCGCTCTGGAGGACCAAGTGACCGGTCAGCAGAACTTTTCACCAAAAATGTCAAAACCCTGCTCCACCGAGGTGGAGCAGGGTTTTTGATATCACGCAGTAGAACTTCTTCCGTTTCTCTGAAACCACTTACCGCCCCATCGCCTTCAACTGCCGGTCCGTCCGCAGCAGAATGAACAGCGAGGCGAAAAATGTGACTACATCGGCCGCCGGCATGGAATAGAGTACGCCCATGATCCCGAACGCGCGCGGCAGCAGCATCACAAGCGGCACGGCCAGCAGCACCTCGCGGAAAAACGACAGCCCCGCCGATTCCACGGGCCGTCCCATCGCCTGCATAAAGATGAACGCCGCCTTGTTGACCGTCGCCAGCGGCAGCATACAGAGATACACGCGGAACGCCAGCACGGCAAATTCATTGTAAAGTGCGTCCTCCGCGCCAAACAGGCTGATGAGCTGCACCGGGAAGCACTGCGTCACAACGAGCGACACCGCACCGAGCACAAACTCTGCCGCCATCAGCCGCCAGAGCACGCCGCGGCAGCGGTCCATCCGTTTCGCACCGAAATTATACCCGACGATCGGAATGCACCCGGCAGACATGCCGATGGTGATGGAAATGATGATCTG
>DBLB01000055.1:16414-16641 GCA_002298695.1 Clostridiales bacterium UBA735
TCTGGAACACCTTCATCACGATCCCGAGAACCGTCAACGGAATGTCTGCCCCGAATTTCGACTGCGCACCGTATTCCACCAGCATCGAATTTGTTGCGGCCATGGCGATGACCAGCGAGATCTGCGCCAGGAAGCTGCAAAGCCCCAGCGGCAAAAACGCGCCCAGGATCCGTCCGGACATCCGGAAATCCGCCCTCCGGAGCTTCAGGAGCTTCGTGCGGCAGAGA
>DBLB01000055.1:16684-16999 GCA_002298695.1 Clostridiales bacterium UBA735
CCCGCCGTAACGAGCTGTCCAAGCACTGTCGCAATGGCCGCCCCCGCAACGCCGCCGCGGAACACAAAAATGGCGATCGGGTCACCGATGACATTCGTGACCGCGCCGGCCAACATGCAGGCCATCGCAAACTTCGGGCTGCCGTCTGCCCGGATGATGGGGTTCATCGCCTGCCCGAACACATAGATCGGGATGCCCGCGGCGATCCACATGAAATATTTCCGTGCATAGGGCAGATTGGCCTCCGTTGCACCGAACAGCGCCAGCAGCGGCTCCCGCAGCAGATAATAGAGCGCCATCACCGCAAATCCCACC
>DBLB01000125.1 GCA_002298695.1 Clostridiales bacterium UBA735
GCGTGATCGGCATCCGCGCCGGCAAAATCGTCTATGACGGCCCGTCAAAGCAGGTCGATCAGACCGTTCTGGATGCGATCTACGGGGAGGATGCCCCGGCGGAGGCCGCCGTATGAGCCTGTATGACCGCATTTTCCGCCCTCGCCGCTACACGCTTTCCGACGGCACCGTCGTCGAGGAAAAGCGCAGCCGTGCGCCGCTGGTGATCTTGATCCTGGTGGTTCTGACGGCCATCTCCGTCCGAGTGACCGGCTTCAACTTTTCCGTTCTGGTGAAGAAGGGCAGCAAATTCTTTGACATTCTCAAGGCCATGTTCCCGCCCAACACCGCATATCTGGGCAAGATCTGGCAGCCGCTGTGGGATACGATCAAAATGTCGTTCCTCGGCTCGTTCATCGGCGCGGTGCTGGCCATCCCGTTTGCCATTGCGGCAGCCAGCAATATTGTGACGAACCGCGTTGTGGTGTTCCTCGTGCGCCTGTTCCTGAGTCTGGTGCGGACGCTGCCGACGCTGGTCTGCGCGCTGATCGCGACGTATATCTTCGGCCTCGGCACCATGGCCGGTACCTGCGCCATCGCGGTCTTTACGTTTGCCTATGTCGGCAAGCAGCTCTTTGAGATCATCGAGACCGTGGACATGGGGCCGTATGAAGCGATGGAAGCCCTCGGCGCGACGCGGCTGCGCGCATTCGTCACCGCCATCTTCCCACAGGTGCTGCCGACGTATCTGTCCGTGTCCCTGTTTTGCCTCGAAGGCAACGTGCGCTATGCGTCGATCCTCGGCTACGTCGGCGCGGGCGGTCTGGGCCTCATTATGAATGAAAAGATCGGTTGGCGCGAATATGACAGCCTCGGCATGATCCTGATCGTGCTGTTTATCACCGTCATGATCATCGAAGGCGTCAGCCACGCGCTGCGCAAGCGCCTGACATAAGGAGGAGACGGCCATGAACGAAAAAATTCTCAAAGCCTATGCCTCCGCGCCGAAGACGTGGATCTGGAAGCTGCTGGCGGCTTTTGGCGTTGTCTGCCTGCTGGCATGGTCCGGCTCGGCGGTCAAGGTCAGCAACCCCACCGGCAACGGGCTGGAGGTCGCGGGCAACATCCTCTCCGGCATCTTCCACCCGTCGGCGAAGCTTCTGTTCACACTCGGTACGGACGGCGTGCCGTATCTGCTGCTGGAGACGTTCTGCATCGCGTTCCTTGGGACGATCGTCGGCGCGGTCATTTCACTGCCGTTGTCATTCCTGTCAGCCAGCAATCTGGTTCCGAAGGGCGTAGCGCTCGTTGGGCGCGTGCTCATCGCCGCGATCCGCACCATTCCCGCCTTTGTCTACGGTCTGATGTTCATCCGGGTCACGGGACCCGGACCGTTCGCGGGTCTGCTCACGATGTCGCTGTGCTCGATCGGCATGGTGTCCAAGATGTTCATCGAAAGCATTGAGGATCTGGACAAGCGGATCCTGGAATCCTTGGACGCCGCAGGCTGCACGACCTTCCAGAAGATCCGCTATGGCATCCTGCCGCAGCTGACTGCGGATTTCACCTCCACGATCATTTACCGCTTTGACATGAACCTGCGCGACGCGACCGTGCTCGGACTTGTCGGCGCAGGCGGCATCGGCGCGCCGCTGATCTTTGCCATGAGCTCCTACCGCTGGAACGAGGTCGGCGCGATCCTGCTTGGGCTCATCGTGCTGGTACTCATCATCGAGTGGATCTCGGCAAAGATCCGTGTCAAGCTGGCAAGGGGGTAAGGATATGCAGGAACGGAACCTGACGATCTACTTTACCTCCGATCTGCACAGCTATATCTATCCCACAGATTACCGCAGTCAGGCAGAAAAGGATATCGGTCTGTTCAAATGTGCCAGCCAGTTCCAAAAGGACGGCAACACGCTCATCATCGACGGCGGTGATCTTCTGCAGGGCTCGCCGTTCGGGGCCTTCTGCCACGATACGGTCGGCAGCGCGGCACAGTTTGCCCAGATCATGAACCGCTGCGGGTATGACTACGTGACGCTCGGAAACCATGATTTCAATTACGGTATGCCATATCTGGACAGCTATCTGGATGCGCTCCGTGCACGGTGCGTCTGCGAGAACGTCCGCTTGGACAATGGCAGCATCCGCTTTCCCGCGCGCGTACATGTGTTGGAAAATGGGCTGCGCATCGGCATCGTCGGCATCGTCACCGACTACGTGAATATCTGGGAGCGCCCGGAGCATCTGTCCGGGATCCGGATCGAGGATCCAGTTCCGGCGGCAGCCGCTGCGCTCGCGTCGCTGAAGGACAAGGTCGATCTGACCGTCTGCGTCTATCACGGCGGATTTGAGCGCGATCTTGCCAGCGGGCGGACGCTCTCTGCGACGCATGAAAACGTCGCTTATCGCATCTGCCAGGAGCTGGACTTCGACATGCTCCTGACCGGTCACCAGCATATGTCCGTTCCCGGTCAGATGGTCCGCAATACCTTCGTCGTGCAGCCGTCGGACAAGGGACAGGAATTTCTGCGCGTGGAGGCCGCCGTTTCGGACAGCGGCACGCGTTTTTCCAGCCGGACGATCCAAGCGGGCGGGCCGTGCCGTGCGGAATGGCTCGCGGAGTTTTCCGAAATGGAACGCGGCGCGCAGGACTGGCTCGACCAGGTCGTCGGGCATCTGGAAGCGCCGCTGACACCGGATACGCCGCTGCGCATGGCTGCGAACGGGACTGCGCTCGCGGACCTGTTCGACACCGTACAGCTGGCCGCGAGCGGCGCGCAGATCTCGGTCACGAGCCTTGCAAATGACGCGGCTGGTCTGCCGCAGACCGTGCGGCGCAGAGATATTCTGAACGCCTATCCCTACACGAATACGCTGACGGTCCTGCAGATCACCGGCGCGGTCCTGCGCCGTGCGATGGAGCGCAGCGCGGAGTATTTCACCCGGAACGCCGATGGGACGCTCTGCATTTCGGATGCGTTTTTGAAGCCGAAGGTCGAGCATTACAATTACGACTATTATGCCGGCGTGTATTACGTCTTTGACTGCTCCCGCCCTGTCGGCCACCGCGTCGTGGAGCTATCCGCAGGCGGCCGCCCCATCGCGGACGACGACGTTTTCACCGCCTGCCTCAGCAGCTACCGCGCAAGCGGGACCGGTGGATACGACTGCTACGTCGGCTGCCCGGTCCTGCGGGAGATCGGCACAGAAATGTCCGACTTGCTGCTGGACTTTTTCCAGCCGAACGGCTCACAGCCGCCGCTTGTCCACTGCGATTTCCGCGTACTCTGATGACAAAACCGGCGCACCATCCACTCGGGTGGTGTGCCGGTTTTGCCTGCCGGATCGTGCGGTGTTGCCCTTATTATCTTCCGTCGGTCCGACCACACTTTGCGTGATCTGGGCCGCTCTTTATGATGAGAAGTTACGGCGTATAGCTTCTGGCCAGGACGGTCAGCTCGCCGTGCTCGATGGTCGCCAGCGTGTTGTTGGCGGTGAAGCCGACGCTTTCGCCTGCCAGCTTTGCAAGGTCAGACGCAGCATAGGTCTCGTCCGGATGTTCCGGATCAGAATTGTCCGTCAGGACAAAGCCCTCCGCGACCGGCACGGTGATCTTTCCAAGCTCATGGTACGACTTCGCATCGTCCATACCGACGGCATAATAAACGCCGCTGTCATCGCTCGTCAGCTCGACGCCGCCCTGTTCAATACCGCCGTTGATGGTAACAAAGCCGCCCTGGTCCTCTCTGGAGGTAACGACCATATCCTTGCCGTCCACGACGATGGTATCACCGACGGCGAGCTGCGAGATATCCACCATGTCGTAGACATCGTAATCATAGACCGTCAGGGTGATCTCCATCCTGCCGTCTTTTTCGGAAATGTTCTCCGCACCGAAGCTTACCGCGACGGTCGCGTCGGTCAGCGCGTTTACATCAAGGCTTTCCGGCAGCGGCTCGATGCGCTTTGCTTCCTGCGCGCTCTGCTGTGCATCTTCCGCCTGCGCAGGATCGGTCGACGGCGCGGCGGCTTCTGTGCCGGTTTCCTCCTGTGTGTCCGAATTTGCCTGTTTGGCTGCGCAGGCGCTCAAGGC
>DBLB01000074.1:0-177 GCA_002298695.1 Clostridiales bacterium UBA735
CAGAAGCAGCGGGTTTCGTTTCTGGATTTGTATCATTGTCCGCTTGTTCGGACGCGCAGCCGGCAAGAACGCCTGCCAGCATCAGAAGCGCCAAAAGCAGCGCAAAAATCTTTTTCATAGGTTATATTTACCTCCGGATCATGATAAGAACTCAAAAATGGGCGCAAAAATACAAGG
>DBLB01000074.1:252-3320 GCA_002298695.1 Clostridiales bacterium UBA735
AATCCGAAAGCTTGACCTTGAGCGCAACCAGTGAATTGCGATGGATGCAGTCTGCACAGGACAGAATGTCCCTGCACAGCGTATATGTAGACGCGGCAGCAAACGCCGCAGCGCAGACGGACAGCGAAAGCTTTTTCAGAACATTCCGGCAAACCGCGATCTGGCAGCAGATCGCGCAGCCGTCGCCGATGCAGTCATGCCCGGCTTCCAGCGCGAGATAGAACGCAGAACAGAGCATGACCGTCAGGACTGCTGCCGCCAGCAGCAGCGCCGCAATGCGTGTTTTCTTCGTCATGTTGCTCCCGTCCTTTCATTTTTTGTGTTTTCTGCAATCGGCGCAGACGCCGTATAAGATCGTCTCCGTTTTGTCGATCTGAAAGCCTGTGCTTTCCAGTGTGTTATGCAAAAGCCGCTCTGCCTCCGCGTCGCCCAGATGGATGCTTTTCCCGCACATCCGGCAGGAAAGATGCAGGCTGTCTTTGCATTCCTCGGCCGCGATGTACTGATAGAACACATCCCGCGTGCCCTCGCGGATGCTGCGCTTGAGCAGACCATCCTCTTCGAGAGCGGAAAGATTGCGGTACACGGCGCTGAGACTGATGTTCTCCTGCGTCAGCGCGTCTGCGATCTGCCGCGCGGTCATCTGCTCGTCTGTATGCCGGGACAGATAATCCAGCAGCTGCCTGCGCTGCTTCGTCACATATTTCGCCATCCTCCGCGCCTCCGATCTGCAATCTGTTCGCAAATGATTATATTCAATTTCGCAGATTTGTCAATATGCAATTTAATCGCAAATTATAAAATTATGCCGGCGGATGGGCTTTCATCCACCGGCATTGGATCAGAAGCACTTCTGGTTGCGTTCCTTGCGGCAGGCTTCCTTCCGCGCGCAGTGGTAGCAGACCTCGGTATCCGGCGACGGCTCGCCGCGCTCAAATTTCAGGAGGTTCTCTACCGTTGTCGCGGCGATGTTGCTGAGCGCTTCTCTTGTGAGGAACGCCTGATGCGAGGTGACGATCACGTTCGGCATCGAGATCAGCCGCACCAGCGTGTCGTCTGCGACGATCTCCTCCGAGCAGTCCTCGTAGAAAAGGTCGCCCTCTTCCTCATACACATCCAGACACGCCGCGCCGACCTTGTGGCTTTTCAGCCCTTCGATCAGCGCCTCGGTATCCACCAGACCGCCGCGGGATGTGTTCACAAGCACAACGCCGGGCTTCATCTGCGCGATGGCGTCCGCGTCGATCATGTGCCGCGTCTCGTCGGTGAGTGGGCAGTGCAGGGAGATCACGTCCGCCTGCCGCAGAAGCTCTGGCAGCTCCGCATAGTCAAGGCCGCTGGCCGGATCCGGGAATTTATCGTAGGCCAGTACCCGCATCCCGAAGCCCTTACAGATCCCTGCAAAAATCCTGCCAATCTTACCCGTGCCGATCACGCCGACGGTCTTGCCGTGCAGGTCGAAGCCCGTGAGACCCGACAGGCTGAAATTGAAGTCGCGCGTGCGGATATACGCCTTGTTCGTGTGCCGGTTGACCGTCAGCAGCAGCGCCATCGCGTGCTCTGCCACCGCGTAGGGCGAATACGCCGGGACGCGGAAGACGTGCAGCTTTCCGAAACAGGCTTTGGTATCCACGTTGTTGAAGCCCGCGCACCGCAGTGCGATGACCCGAACGCCCAAATCATAAAGCTCGTTTACGACCTTTTCATTCACTGTGTCGTTGACGAACACGCACACGCCGTCAAAGCCCTTTGCCAGCTGGACGGTATCCTCGCCGAGTTTCGTCTCGAAATACTTGATCTCGATGTCCGTTCCGGCAATATGTGCGTCAAAGCCGGGCTTGTCATACGGTTTTGTATCAAAAAATGCAAGTTTCATAAGTGCGTCGCACCTCCATGTTTTTATTGCGTCAGTTTAGTCCTTTCTGCCAAATTCGTCAAGTATCATTTTCTACAAAATGAACGCTCTGGTCAGAAGAAGGATTGGAGCTATTTTTTGCCGCGCGGCGAGATCCATTCTTTGCGGAAATTATTTTTCATAAATTTTTCAAAAGCCGGGCTGTGCTTTTTACATACGCCGATTAGAATCGGCCCTGTAAGCAAGTCCATTTCAAACCGCGTGATACACAGAGAGGAGACTCCAATGAACGCAAAAAAGATCATCAGTGGAATTTTGAGTGCCGCACTGGCGCTGAGCATGGCGGCATGTTCCGCCGCCCCGGCGACGACCGAGGAACCGGCGGCACAGACCGCGCAGACGCAGACGGCCACAGAAACGCCGAAGCAGGAAGCTGCCGCACCCGCCACGCAGACCGCCGTGCAGACCGCCGCGCAGCAGCAGGAGCCCGCCAAGTCGCCCAAGTACGTATTCCTGTTCATCGGCGACGGCATGAGCTACCCGCAGTTCCAGGCCGCATCCGATTACCTCGGTGCGCTGGCCGACAGCGACTACGAGCAGGCGCTTCCCAGCAACAGCTATGAAGACCGCGCAGGTGCGGTGCTCGATGGCCCCAAGGCGCTGAACTTTATGAATTTCGAAGTTACCGGTTCCGCCGTCACCTATGACTCTTGCAGCTTCGCGCCGGACTCGGCCTCCACGGCGACCTCCATCGCCACCGGCTACAAGACCTATTCCGGCATGATCAACGTGGACATCACCGGCTCGACGCCCTATGAGACGATCGCGGAAAAGCTCCACAGCCAGAAGGGCTGGAAGGTCGGCATCATCAGCTCCGTCAACCTCAACCACGCCACCCCTGCCGCATTTTACGCCCATCAGGCCAGCCGCAACAGCTACTACGAGATCGGCGAAGAGCTCGTAAAGTCCGGCTTTGAATACTTTGCCGGCGGCGGCCTCAAAAAGGTCACCGGCCCCGACAAGGACAAGACCAGCCTCTATGATCTGGCAACTGAGGCAGGCTACAAGGTCACCTATACGCAGGCCGACGCCGAAGCTGTCACCGCCGCGGATGAAAAGGTCATCCTCATCGACGAGCATCTGGCAGATTCCGATGCCATGGACTATGAACTGGATCGCCAGGAAGGCGAATGGGCGCTGGCCGACTACGTCA
>DBLB01000051.1 GCA_002298695.1 Clostridiales bacterium UBA735
AGTTGGCGGTGATCGGCGGCGGCCCGGCGGGCGTCTGTGCGGCGATCACGGCGGCGCGGCACGGCGTACAGACCGCGCCGGTCACGCGCGGCGAGTTTGTCCACATCTTCCACGGCGCGGAAGAGGCTTACAAGGCCATCAACACCGTGGCAGACAACGCAATTCCCGACGTGAAGACGACCGACAAGTTCGCTCCGGAAATCTACGAGTTCTACCGTGCCGGTATCCTGACGGGTTCCGACGCGAAGGGCACGTTCCACTCCGCGAGCACCATCAAGCGCAGCGAGGCCGCGGCCATTCTCCTCAGAATGTTCGAAGCCTCCGCGAGAAAGAGCATTACCCTGAACTGAGAATCGCTGCTGCCTGGCAGAGCCTCTGCCAGGCAGCCGGGAAAAGGAGGAGCCAATGAACAAAATGAGACGGACACTTTGCCTGCTGCTGGCGGTGATCATGCTGTTTGGAATGATCCCGCAGGCAGGGGCAGCAACAGTTGCCTCCGAAACGGCGGATTTGGTGACGCTGCGCGGAGAAACATACGAAATGCGGATCACGCTGGACGGCTTCCGCTACGGCTTTTACCGGACGGATGGGTCGGAGATTGTCGGGGCACACCAGACGTCCGGCCTGTGCTTCGGCCCGTCCGGCGGAACGTCCTATCCGGTGACGACCAGCACCTATCAGGGGCTGAGCGGCGACGTCGCCTCCTTCTATGTGACAAACAGCAACGGCGGCAAGGCGAACGTCAAGGTCCACCTGTTTGACCGCTATGTGCAGTTTGAGATCATCCCGGTTTCGGCTGGGGATGGAGACCTGGACTCCAATCTGCCTGCGCAGACGCCGGTGAGCGGGGAAAACAGTGCGCTGCTGCTGCCGGGAAGCAAACAGCCGCAGGCGGCAACGGTCCGCTACCTCAACAGCAGCAAGATCCCGGCAGATGGGAATTATGCTGTGGAGGCGAAAGTCAAGATCCCGAAAAACGGCACCAGATCTGCCGGCATTTTCGCGCACTATCAGGCGGCGAACGCCTTCCATCTGTTCTTTATCAAGCCGGGCGCGGTGGGGTTCAAGAGACTGATGGAGGGTATTGAGGCAGTCAATCTGACAGTGAAGAAGAATGTCAATGTGAAGACAGACACCTGGTATACGCTCCGTCTGGAATGCGAGGGAACGCATTTCAAAGGCTATGTAGACGGCGAGCTGGTCCTGGATGTGCAGGACAGCAAGGCTTCTGCGGCCCAGCTGAAGGGCGCGCCGGGACTGCGGACCGATAAAATGGATGCGTATTTTGACGATCTCAAAGTGACGAGCCTGGATGGAAAGACCGTCTACTATGAGAACGACTTCGAGTATGCGTCCGACGCTTCGGTCAAAAACGACCTTACATACGCCATGGGCACCCAGGAGCTGACGGTGACGGCCCCGAAGACGAAGACCTGGCTCGCGATGACCGGCAGCCCGGAGGCCATTGCGGTCACTGGGGAGAACGACTGGAGCAGCTATACCGTGACAGCGAAAACGCAGCTGGCCAGCGGTGATGAGCTGACGAATCACGGCCTGCTGTTCGGCTATCAGGATCAGCAGAACTATTATTCCTTCCGCTTTGACGCAGGCGAGACGGTAAAACTGGTCAAGTGTGTGAACGGCACAGAAACGGTGCTGGGCAGCGCGCCATTTTCCTACGCATTTGACAAGCTCAATACCCTGAAAGCCGAGATGAAGGACGGAATGCTGACATGCTCTGTCGATGGCGAGCAGAAGATCGTGCAGCAGGACAGCACCTTCACCTCCGGCAAGGCCGGGCTGCGGACCAACGACACCAGCAGCAAAACGGAATCTTTCACGGTCGCCGGAGATGGGATCGCGCTGGAAGAGACGTTTGAGAACGAGGCGCTGAACAGCTGGAGCATCGTGACCGGCAAGGTGAAGGTCACGGACGGAAGCGACGAGACGCCGCAGCCGGCACAGACGGACTATTATGTGATCGACGCGCGCCTTGCGGGCGGGATCGAGTACATGTACGGCTTGGGCGACTATGGCGCGCTGGGCAACACCGGCGGCAGTGTGCGTGAGACGTCGAACGTGGTCGGCGTGAACCGGACGGCGCGCGGTTCATTTACGAACTGGAACAGTGTGGCCCGTTTTATCAGCAATTTCTCTATCGTGCCGCAGCTTGGCTTTGCGCAGGTCCTCTTCGAGACGGACGACAAACGCGTAGCCATCACGGACGAGCAGACGCTGCTCGGCGCGTACAAGACGAAAAAGGTGGACGGCCTGTACTACTTCTTCGGCACGATGGAACAGATCTATGCGGACTATAAGGCAGTACGCAATGCCGCCGGGTATGTGGACACCAAGCCGCATTATGAGATGTTTGGCCTCGGCTGGGAGGCGTTCGGCTCGCTGGGCTGGAACGCCTATCAGACCTCTGTGATGAGTACGCTGAAAGATTATCTAAACAGCGGCTACCATCTGACCTGGGGCGTCATCGGCTCCGGCTTCTGGACGGGCGACCGGAAGGCGCTCGAGGGCACGACCACGAGCTTCGGCATGTGGGACGATACGGCAGCGACGGAAGGCCGGAAAGACGGCCTGCCCAATCCGCGTTTCCCGGATCCGGCGGCGCTGAAGCAGTTTTTCAAAGACAACAACATGAAGCTGCTGCTCGGCCTGCGGAACCATTTCAAGCTGCCGGCGGAGTACGGCGGGAAATGGGATGCGAGCGTGGACGGAAACTTTGTGACGGAAGCGCTGCAGAAGGGCTATCTGCTGAAAAATGACGACGAATCGCTATATACCGTCGACGCCAAATATCCGACCGGCGGCATTACGCGCGGCAAGGCCGGCGTTTTGGATGCGGAAAACCCGGATGCGGTCAAATGGTTCGCAGATCTCGCGGATCTGTGGGGCGCGGACGGATTCAAGGAAGACTGCATGATGCTCCAGACGACGCACCATGACGACAACTGGAATAAACTTCTGCAGTATATGTCCGAGCAAAAGGATGATTACATGATCGTCCGCAATGCGTCCTATTGCCTGCCAGGCGATGTGCTGCGCATCAACGATGCAAACTACGGCACCAGCAACAGCAGCTTCAACAACTCGCCGGACCGTATGGTCATCAATGCGCTGGCCTATGCGGCGAGCGGACAATCCAACGTTTACCCGGACATCATTGGCGGTACGGGCGCAAATGTGAATGATCCGGCGCAGCAGAATTATATCGTCCGCAATGCCTATATGGCGGCCCTCTGCCCGAGCCAGTCGGTCGGCGTGAATGTGCTGAAGATGAATAACCAGAGCATGAAGGACGCGGCATTCCGCGCCATCAACTGGCACAGCACCTATGCACCCTATATCTACGACGCGGCGCTCAAGAGCTATGAGACGGGATATCCGCTGTCCATGACGCCGCTGTATATCGCATATCCCGATGACACGAATACGTATGACATGATCAACAGCCAGAAGCGGATGTTCCAGTGGCTGCTGGGTGAATCGGTGCTGGCGGCGCCTCTGTTCGGCACGGACCATCAGACGGCGACCAGCCGCGATGTCTATCTGCCGGAAGGCAAGTGGATCCAGTACGACACCGGCGAGGTCTTCTATGGGCCGCAGACGCTGAAAGACTGGGAAAGCCCGATCGATCAGATGCCGGCCTTCATCGGCGGCAAGGGCGTTTTGATCGGAGAAGACTTTGAGAACAACAGCTATTTTGCAGAAGTCTTCCCGGTGGCGGAAAAAGGCTCTGTCTACACCTATACGTTTGTGGACGGCACGACAAAGTCGACCGTGACCAATGCGAATGACGGCTGGTCGGCTTCGACGCTGGAGATCTGGGACACGACGACAAACCAGAAGGTCGCCTTCGAACAGAATGTGACCAATGGCTCGTTCAAATTCTGCTTCGAGGCAGGCCACAACTATGAGTTGCGCGGCGGAGAGGGCAATGGTACGCTGCAGCAGGTGCGACTGAGCGCAGAGACCGACCGGCTGGAGCCGGGCCGGACGCTGCAGACCGTTTTGACTGCGAAGCTGGATGACGGCACTGCCGCCGACCTGACAGACGCCGGTGTGCGCTATGTTTCCAGTGATGAGACTGTGGCCACCGTGGATGCGCAGGGCGTCATTACCGCCCATAAGGCCGGTACGGCGGAGATTTTTGCCGAGGTGACGCTGAAGGACAACAGCGGCGATCCGGTCGTGGTGCAGAGCAACCGCATCACAGTAACGGTTCCGGACAGCAGCATCACGATCACCTCCGGCGTTGCAATTACGGATGATTTCTCGGATGGCAGCCTGGACGGCTGGGTTGCACATCAGGGCGGCTACACCGTGCAGGACGGCGCGCTGCGCTATGGCGGCGCGGCCGGACGCGGAACGATCGTGACAACGGCGGAGACCGGAAGCGACTATACCATTGAAGCGGATGTGACGGTTCAGGATACGACGGAGAAGGCAACCTTTGGCCTGGTGTTCCGTTATAATAATGCAGACAGCAACTACCTGTTTGTCTACACCTGGGGCACCGGGATCCGCTTCCTGAAGCGGTATACCGGCGGTCTGGCACAGAACATTACGGATGCAGCGCTGCAGCTGGAGCCGAATGTCACGTATCATTTCAAGGCCGTCGTGGAAGGAGAGCATTTCGTCCTCTATATCGACGATAATAAGGTTCTGGATGTCACAGACGATCATGTGAAAGCAGATCCCATTGCGTCTGGATCGTGCGGACTCTATGCGTCCAATCAAACGGCGACGTTTGACAATGTGAAGATCGTGCCGCGCGCGGCGCTCCCGCTGACGATCACCGGTACGTCGGAGCAGGGTGCAGGCGTTCAGGTCGAGATCCTTGGCAAGCAGTTCCCGGCGGTTTTGAATTTGGATGGTACATGGACGTGTAGCATCGACTATCTCCCGGCCGGTTCGCATACGGTCACGGCAAAGTTGTTCGACGCAGCGGGAACGCTGCTGACGGAGACGAGCGGCCATGTTACCATTGCGGCTGAGACCGGAGCGGACAAGCAGGCGCTGCTTGCCGCAGTGGAGACCGCGCAGGCATATACGCCGGAGGGCTATACGGCGGATTCCTGGCAGGCGCTGCAGAATGCACTCGCTGCGGCACAGATGATCCTGACGCAGCAGGATGCGGCACAGGCGGATGTTGACGGCGCACTGGCGGCGCTGAACGAAGCGATCACCGGCCTGGCGCCGGTGACTCCGCCGGCACCGTCCCCTGTCATCCCGGTCGTTCCCGCGGGCGAACCCGCGAAGCCGTCGTTCAACCCGGACGCCGGTTCCAACGTGAGCAAGTTCCCGTTTGTGGACGTTCCGTCCGATAGCTGGTACTATTCGAGCGTCAAGGCGGCTTGGGAGAACGACCTGATCGATGGCGTGACGGCGAGCGAGTTCAAGCCGAACGCAACGCTGACGGTTGCGCAGACCATCAAGCTGGCCGCGGCGCTGCACCAGCTTGACCGCACCGGCGAAGTCAGCCTGAAGAACGGCGGCGCGAACTGGTACGACAGCTATGTTAACTACGCGGTGACGAACGGCATCATTG
>DBLB01000141.1:0-123 GCA_002298695.1 Clostridiales bacterium UBA735
TGCTGAAAAAGCCGAAGGTGCTCATTCTCGACGATTCGACGTCCGCCGTCGATACCCGGACGGACGCGCTGATCCGTCAGGCGTTCGCCACGGAGATCCCGGACACGACGAAGATCATCATCG
>DBLB01000141.1:207-8181 GCA_002298695.1 Clostridiales bacterium UBA735
ACGTCATCGAGAGCGGCACGCACGAGCAGCTGATGGAAACCAACGCCATCTACCGTGAAGTGTATGAATCCCAGACGAGAAACGGAGGTGCCGACGATGGCGAATAAACCCACTCACGGCCCCGTCAGAGGCGGCCCCCGCGGCGTGGCCCCCGGCCAGAAGCTCGACGGCAAAACGTTCGCGCGGCTGATGAAGATGCTCTTCCGCGACTACCCCGGCATGCTGACCGTCGTCGTGATCTGCATCATCCTCAACGCGCTGATCGGCATCACGCCGACCGTCTTTGTCAAGACCATCACCAGCTATATCGAAGAGGGCCTCACCAGCTCCTGGGGCGCGATCTATCCGAAAATGATCGAGGCCGTGCTGCTGATGATCGTACTCTACGCATTCAGCGTCGCCTGCGCGGGCATCTACA
Source organism: Clostridiales bacterium UBA735 (assembly GCA_002298695.1). Classification (GTDB taxonomy): domain Bacteria; phylum Bacillota; class Clostridia; order Oscillospirales; family Oscillospiraceae; genus CAG-170. The sequence goes on from DBLB01000141.1 coordinate 626, forward strand.
CACAGCTGATGGCACACGTCACGCAGGGCTTCCTGCACAACATCCGCACCCGGATGTTCTCCCGCATGCAGACGCTCCCCATCCGCTATTTCGACCAGAATACCCGCGGCGACATCATGAGCTATTACACGAACGATACCGACACGCTCCGCCAGCTCATCTCGCAGAGTCTGCCGCAGCTGTTCTCCTCGGGTCTGATGTGCACGGGGCTGATCTTCATCATGCTCTACTATTCGTTCCCGCTGATGCTGATCGTCCTGCTCGGCATTTTTGCCATGACGCGCGTCACGAAGTCCATTGGCGGCAAATCCGCCTCGTTCTTCGTCCGCCAGCAGAAGTCGCTGGCCAAGACCGAGGGCTATGTCGAGGAAATGATGAACGGCCAGAAAGTCGTGCAGGTCTTCTGCCACGAGCAGGCCGCCGAGGCTGATTTTGACCGGCTCAACGAGCAGCTGTTCGAGGATTCCCGCAACGCCAATCGCTTCGCCAACATCTTCATGCCGATCATGAACAACATCGGCAACATTCTCTACACGCTGACAGCCTTTGTCGGCGGCCTGCTGATCTGCTCCGGCGGAAACGTCCCGAACCTTTCGTTTGAGAACCTGTTCAAGACCGGTACCCTGCTCGGCACGCTCTCCATCCCGGTCGTCGCCTCCTTCCTCGGTATGACGAAGCAGTTTACCGGCAACATCTCCCGCGTCTCCGACCAGATCAACTCCGTCGTCATGGCCATGGCCGGCGCAAGCCGCATCTTTGAGCTGCTCGACCAGCAGCCGGAGGAGGACCGCGGCGACGTCATGCTCGTCCGCTGCCGCAAGAACGCAGACGGCAGTCTGACCGAGTGCGCCGAGCGCACCGGCACCTGGGCCTGGAAGTATCCGCCGATTGACGGGCAGGCCACGCTCGTGGAGCTGCGCGGCGACGTGCGCTTCTACGGCGTCGACTTCGGCTATGAACCCAATAAAACCGTCCTGCACGACATCTCGCTCTACGCCGAACCCGGCCAGAAGCTCGCCTTTGTCGGCGCGACCGGCGCGGGCAAGACGACCATCACGAACCTCATCAACCGCTTCTATGACATCGCCGACGGCAAGATCAAGTATGACGGCGTCAACATCAACCGCATCAAAAAGGCTGATCTCCGCCATTCGCTCGGCATCGTGCTTCAGGACGTCAACCTCTTCACCGGCACGGTCATGGACAACATCCGCTACGGCAAGCTCGACGCAACGGACGAAGACTGCATCCGCGCCGCGAAGCTGGCCAACGCAGACGACTTTATCACCCGCCTGCCCGAGGGCTACAACACCATGCTGACCTCCAACGGCGCGAACCTCTCGCAGGGCCAGCGGCAGCTGCTTTCCATTGCGCGCGCCGCCGTCGCCGATCCTCCGGTCATGATCCTCGACGAAGCCACCAGCTCCATCGACACGCGCACCGAAGCGCTCGTGCAGCGCGGCATGGACGCGCTGATGAAGGGCCGCACGGTCTTCGTCATCGCGCACCGCCTCTCCACCGTCCGCAACAGCGACGCGATCATGGTCCTCGACCACGGCAGGATCATCGAGCGCGGCACGCACGACGACCTCATTGCCCAGCACGGCACGTACTACCAGCTCTATACCGGCGCCTTCGAGCTCGAATGACCGCCGCAGCCAAAAAGCCGCTACCCCAGGAGGGGCAGCGGTTTTTCAGTGTGTCGAAAAAGTCTTTTCGCCCCGCTGCCTGACCAGCTTTTCAAACTTGAAAAGCTTGAAAGCCTGTTTGATTGAACGCGAAGGGGGCTTTTTGTCGATCTGCCGTTTTCAGAACGGCAGGCTTTCGCAGAGCATGGCGGCCATAACGGCTTTGATTGTGTGCATGCGGTTCTCAGCCTCGTCGAAGACGATGGAGGCAGGGCTTTCGAAGACCTCGTCGGTCACTTCCATGGCCTCGAGACCATATTTTTCATGGATCTTCTGGCCGATGCCGGTGCCGAGGTCGTGGAACGCGGGCAGGCAGTGCATGAACTTGCACTGCGCTCCGGCCAGCGCCATGGCCTTCGCGTTGACCTGATAGGGCAGCAGATCGTCAATGCGCTGCTGCCAGACCTCGTCCGGCTCGCCCATCGACACCCAGACGTCGGTATAGAGGACATGCGCGCCCTGCACGGCGGAAGCCACGTCGGAATTGAACTCGAGCGTCGCGCCGGTCCCGGCGGCGAGGGCCTGGCAGGTTTCGACCAACGCCTTGTCTGGGAAGTAGGCTTCCGGTGCACAGGCGACAAAGTGCATACCCATTTTCGCGCAGCCGACCATCAGCGAGTTGCCCATGTTGTAGCGCGCATCGCCCATGTAGACGAGCTTTTTGCCCTTGAGCTCGCCGAAATGCTCCTGAATCGTCAGGAAATCGGCCAGGATCTGCGTCGGATGGAACTCGTTCGTCAGGCCGTTCCAGACCGGGACGCCCGCATATTTCGCGAGGTCTTCGACGACCACCTGTCCAAAGCCGCGGTATTCGATGCCGTCGAACATCCGGCCGAGGACGCGGGCGGTGTCGGCGATGGACTCCTTCTTGCCGATCTGCGAGCCCGAGGGGTCGAGGTAGACCGGGTGCATCCCAAGGTCGGCGGCAGCTACTTCGAACGCGCAGCGCGTCCGCGTGGACGTCTTCTCAAAGATCAGCGCGACGTTTTTGCCGGTGCAGAGCTTGTGCGGCGTGCCCGCCTTTTTTTCGGCCTTCAGCTTCGCGGCCAGCGCGAGCAGGTCAGAAATTTCTGCCGGCGTGAAGTCCAGCAGCTTCAAAAAACTTCTCTGATAAAACGAATTCATATTGTTCTCCTTATAACACCTTGGCCAAAAACGATTGCAGGCGTTCGCACTTCGGCGCGCCGAAAATTTCATCCGGCGTCCCTTCTTCGGCGATCACGCCGTCGTCGAGGAACAGCACCCGGCTGGCCACCTCGCGGGCAAAGCCCATCTCATGCGTCACGACGACCATCGTCATACCGCTCACGGCCAGCTCTTTCATCACGTCGAGCACCTCGCCGACCATCTCGGGGTCGAGCGCGGACGTCGGCTCATCGAAGAGCATCACATCCGGCTCCATACAGAGCGCGCGCACGATGGCGACGCGCTGCTTCTGCCCGCCGGAGAGCTGATTCGGCCAGGCGTCCGCCCGGTCGGCCAGACCCACGCGGGCCAGCAGCTCCATCGCCTTCTGCTCGGCCTCGGCCTTTGGCGTTTTTTTCAGCATGATGGGCGCGCAGGTGAGATTGTCGAGCACGGTCATGTGCGGGAACAAGTTGAACTGCTGGAAGACCATGCCCATCTTCTGGCGGTGCTTGTTCAGATCGATCTTCTTGTTGGTCAGCTCGTCACCCTCAAACAGGATGCTGCCGGACGTCGGCGTCTCAAGCAGATTCAGGCAGCGCAGAAATGTCGACTTGCCGGAGCCGGACGGGCCGATGACGCAGATGACGTCGCCCCTGTCGATCTCGACGTTCACGCCCTTGAGCACCTCAAGGCTGCCGAACGATTTACAGAGATCAGTTACGGTGATCACGGTTGGACAGCCTCCTTTCAAACGAGCCGAGCAGCTTCGTCAGCGCCACGACGAGGATCAGATACGTCGTTGCGACGATGAGCAGCGGATTGACCGCGTCGTAGGTGTTGTTCCGGACGAGGTTACCCGCGCGGGTCAGGTCGACGACGGCGACGTAGCCCGCAACAGCCGTCTCCTTCAGAAGGGCGATCAGTTCGTTGCCGATGGCGGGCAGGATGTAGCGCAGCGCCTGCGGGAAGATGATCTTGCGCATGGCCTGCAATTTGGACATGCCGAGACTGCGGCCCGCCTCCATCTGCCCGCGGTCGACGGAGTTGATGCCGCCGCGGATGAGCTCCGCCATGTACGCGCCGGAGTTGATGCCGAACGTCAGGATGCCGACCGTGATGCCCTCGGCGCTCGTCAGGATGATAAAGTAGAAAATGAGCAGCAGCACGACCACCGGCACGCCGCGGATGACCGTGACATAGAGGTCGCAGAGCCACGCGAGCGGCTTCAGTGCTTTCGCATCCTCGGCGCAGTATTTGATGACGGCGATGAGCGTGCCGATGAGCACACCGATGAGCAGCGCGCCGAGCGTGATGACGATGGTGTTGCCGAAGCCCTCCACCATCAGCTTCCAATATTGCGTTTCAATAAACGTCTCGTGCAGCTTTTGCAGCCAGTCGGTAAAAAACGTCATGCAAACGCCTCCTCTCTTGGTTACAGGGTCAGGAGCTTCGCTCCTGACCCTGATTGAATTTTGTCTGCGGTGTTACGAATTTGCGGGGGAAGTGTAGGGCGCGTCGTACTTCTCAAAGATGGAAGCGATCGTGCCGTCGGCCACAAGGCCGTTCAGGATCGTGTTGATCTCGGCCACAAGGTCTTCGCTGCCGAAGGCAAAGGCGAAGGCGTAGGATTCGGTGGTCATGGCCTCGTCCAGGATGACCAGCTGATCGCCGCCCGCCGCGTTGTAGACCTTGACCATGTCCGCCGCCGTCAGATCGTCGATGACCCAGGCGTCGACCTTGCCGCTCGTCAGCGCGGTCTGCGCGTCGCTGTTGGCCGCGAAGGAACTGACGTCATAGCCGTTGTCCATGCAGAAGCTCTCGGCGGTCGTGCCGGTCTGGACGGAGACCTTCTTGCCCTCAAGGTCGGCCTTGCAGGTGATGGAGCTGCCCTCGGTCACGACAATGGCCTGCGCCGCGAGGCAGTAGGGATCGGTGAACAGGACGTTCTTCTGGCGCTTTTCGGTCACGGAGATGCCGGACACGCCGACGTCAAACTTGCCGGCCTGCACGCCGGGGAGGACGGAGTCGAAGTCCATCTGGTTGATCTCGAGCGTCACGCCGAGCTGCTCACAGATGAGGTTCAGAACGTCAATCTCAATGCCAACGACTTCGTTGTTGTCGTCGAGGGACTCAAACGGGGGGAAGTCGGGGCTGGTCGCGATGGTGAGCTTTCCGGCCTTCTGGACGCTCTTGAGCGTCGTGCCCTTTTCGCCGCAGCCGGTGAACATCGCGCAGATCATGAGCGCTGCAAGCAGCAATGCAATCATCTTTTTCATCGTTAAAAGTCTCCTTTCGAAAGGTGTTCTTTGACGTAATCGATCTGTTCCTGCACCTTCGCCGGGCCGCCCGCGCTCGTGCGCTTTTCCACGCACGCCGTCAGGTCGATGGCCTCATAGACGTCAGCTTCAAACAGATTGCTGTATTGTTTGTAGGTTTCAAGCGGCAGCTCCTCGAGCACCGCGCCGGATCTCACGCAGTCGCCGACGATCGCGCCGGAGACTTTATACGCGCTTCGGAACGGGAGACCCTTTCGCACCAGATAGTCGGCGAGGTCCGTCGCGTTGATGAAGCCGCGCTGCGCGGCCTTTTTCATCGCTTCGGGCTTGGCCGTCATCGTCCCGATCATCCCGGTCATCACCGGCAGGCACATCGAGACGGTGTCGCACGCGTCGAATACGCCCTCCTTGTCCTCCTGCATGTCCTTGTTGTAGGCCAGCGGAATGCCCTTCATCATCACCAGCAGGGTGGTGAGATCGCCGTAGACTCGCCCGGTCTTACCGCGGATCAGCTCGGCCATGTCCGGATTTTTCTTTTGCGGCATGATGCTGCTGCCGGTAGTACATTCCTTAGGCAATTTCACGAAAGAGAAGTTCTGACTGTTAAACATACAGGCATCGAATGCCATCTTAGCAAGTGTTCCGGCAACCGAAGCGAGGGCAAATGCTACGTTTCTCTCCATCTTGCCACGTCCCATCTGTGCATAAACGACGTTGTAGTCCATAGAGTCGAAGCCCAGAAGCCTTGTCGTCATGTCGCGGTCGAGGGGGAAAGAACTGCCGTAGCCTGCTGCCGACCCCAACGGGTTACGGTTTGTCATCTTATAGGCAGCCTGCATAAAGAACATGTCGTCGGCAAAGCTCTCGGCATAGGCACCGAACCACAAGCCGAACGAGCTTGGCATAGCCACCTGCAAATGCGTATATCCGGGCATGAGCACATTCTTATACTGTTCGCTCTTCCCTATCAGTTCGTCAAAGATCACTTTCACATTGTCTACCACATCCTTGATGTCATGCCTGCAGCGCAGTTTCAGGTCTACGAGCACTTGGTCGTTTCTTGACCGTCCGCTATGGATTTTCTTGCCCATATCGCCAAGTTTTCTCGTGAGCATCAGCTCCACCTGGGAATGAACATCCTCAACGCCGTCTTCAATAACGAACTCTCCTTTTTCACATATTGCATATATGTTCTTCAGTTCTTTAAGAAGCAGCGAGAGCTCGTCACTCTTCAGCAATCCGATAGACTCCAGCATTGTTATATGCGCCATAGAGCCAAGCACGTCATACTTGGCAAGATACAAGTCCATTTCCCTGTCTCTTCCCACGGTAAAGCGTTCTATCTCCTTATTTATCTCGTAATTCTTTTCCCAAAGTTTGTTCATATTCTATGAGTGTTATTGATTGTCAAGCAATCCGTTGCCCTAAAAAATCAAGCGGCCCAGATGCTTCATCTTGCACGGTTTGCATAAAAATTGTCGTGCACATGAGCATTCTGAGCCGTTTGAGTGAATGTAATTATAAATTGTTATATGGTATCATTGCCAGTACATCAGCGATTTTCTCCAGTCCTTCCTGCAGAGGTTTCGACACCATGCCCTTGATAAATGGATTAATATCAGCCTTAATGGTAAGGCGCATCTTGCATGCTTCCTCTCCCTCCGGTACGATTTGAATCCACAGATTTGCGGCAATAGGAGAATTTTCAGTGGCAAACTTTATGCATTTCGGTTCTTCCCGCTCGATAATCCTCATCGATACGCTTCCCATCGGTGCACTGATAGAAAGGCTGTCGCTGTCGAACGACAGGTCTTTTATCTTGTCAGCCGGAATTTTGTCGCGTACTTTCTCAAGGTTGCTCAAGTCGCTGAGTGTAGCGTAAACGGCAGTCTGCCTATAAGGAATATGCTTTATCCCGCTTTCAAATTTACTCATTATTTTCTCCAGTTTGCAGGATCCTTACGCCACTCGTGGAGTACCTCAACATCCTCAGGTTTAATGTATCCAGTCTCATTCGCCTCGGCAACTACATGCTCATAGTCTGTAAGAGTAACCAGTTTCACCTTTGCATCCTCAAAAGCCTTCTTCGCGATGTCGAAGCCATAGGTGTAAGAAGCTACCATACCTATAACCTCGCAGCAGTTTTTGCGTATAGCCTCAACGGCTTTCAGCGAAGAACCGCCGGTAGAGATAAGGTCTTCGATAACAACGACCTTCATTCCCGGTTTCAGCTCGCCCTCTATAAGGTTCTCCAAGCCATGGTCTTTTGGTTTGCTTCTAACGTATACGAACGGCAGGTCAAGCTCGTCGGCAACGAGAGCACCCTGTGCGATGGCACCGGTAGCGACACCTGCAACAGCCTCAGCCTCAGGGAAATGTTCCAACACTGCATGAGTGAGCTCCAGCTTTACATAATTGCGCAATTCCGGATACGACAGAGTCTTGCGGTTATCACAATAGAATG
>DBLB01000122.1 GCA_002298695.1 Clostridiales bacterium UBA735
CGTCAGCTGACAAGGGCACACATGCTTGTCAACTACCGCTTGGGATATCGCAGCAAAATCCGGCAAACAGGGAAGGAAAAACCATGTTAGCAATTGAACGCAAAAACGAAATTCTGCAAAAGCTCCGCGCTGAACAGCGCGTTCTGGTCAGCGAGCTTGCCGCTCACTATCAGGTCACAGAGGAAACCATCCGCCGCGACCTCGACAAGCTGGAAAAAGAAGGGTACGCCACCAAGACCTACGGCGGCGCGATCCTCGGCAACAGCACGAAAAACGACCTGTCCTATGTGGTGCGCAACAAGGCCAACGTGGAGGCAAAGAAGATCATCGCGACGCTGGTGACGGGCCTTATCGAGGACGGCGACCATCTGATGATCGACCACAGCTCGACGAGTTATTTCTCGGTCAAAAAGCTGAAGGAGAAGAAAAATCTGACGGTCATCACGAATTCGGTAGAGCTGGCATCGGAGATCTGCTCCATTGAGGGCTGGAACGTCTATATGCCGGGCGGGCAGCTCCGGCCGGAGTCGATGGCCCTGTCCGGTCCGGCCAGCCAGGAGATGCTGCACAGCTACCACGTGGACAAGACGCTGTTTTCCTGCAAGGGCATCGACCGCGAGGCCGGCATTACCGACTCGAACGATCTGCATGCCGAGGTGAAGCACGCGATGGTGCGTGCGGCAAAGCTGCCCATCCTGGCCGTCGACAGCAGCAAGTTTGACAAGGTGTCCTTCGTCAACATTGCAAAGCTGAATGAGATCAGCACTGTGGTCACAAATGTGAAGCCGGATGCCGACTGGCTGCGCTGCTTTGCCAAATATGGAATCCAGTGCATTTATCCGGAGGAAAAATAATCAAAAGCAGGCCAGTGGCTGGCCTGCTTTTTGTAATCGCCGGGATGGCTGCTCCGGACGCAGAGATGCGCGGACAGATGGGCGAGGGGAGGATCATGTGTTCGGGAAATGATAGGAGTGGCCGCGGTCATAGGCCATGCGGTTGCTTTCGGAGATGAAATCCATGAACCGGTTGGCGGCAGAGGACGGCGTGACGCCCTGGAGCGTACACATGGTGACGGCGCGCGGCGGGATCTCAAAATCCGTCTTCAGCGGCACGATGACACCGCGTTCCAGCCCGGAAAGAGAGAATTCCTCTGTCACGCAGGCAACACCGAGGCCGATGCGGGCGAGGGAGATGAGCAGATTGTGGGAGCCGAGCTCGATCTCCGGCTGGATGGTGACGCCGTGCTCCTGAAAATAGCGTTCAACGTAGAGCCGGGAGCTGGCCTTGCGCTCCAGAAGGATCAGCGGCAGCGCGGCGATTTCCTGCATGGCATAGACCTTGGTTTCGTCTGGCAGATAGTCCGGCGCGGCGACGAAAACCGTGTGCGTATCCACACAGTGTCGCGCGTTGTAGAGCGCGGCATCCGGCGCTTCGCTGGCGAAGGCAATGTCGACCTGCCCGGCGTGCAGGTAATTGAGCACCATGGAGGTCGTCCCGTTCAGGATACGGATGCGGATGTCCGGATAATTCCGGTGGAATGCCTCCAGCCGGGAGAGCAGGTAGGTCTTTGTGACGGTGTCACTTGCGCCGATGATGAGCTCTCCGGTCAGAAGCTGACGTGACTGCGCGATTTTTTCCTCGCCGCTGTGCAGCAGACCCAGTGCGTGGCTGACATATTCGAGCAGCATCTTGCCCTCGCTCGTCAGCGTAACGCCCTTTGTGCTGCGCGAGAACAGGCGCACCTGAAGCTGATCTTCCAGCTGCTTGACAGACTGGCTGACGGCAGACTGCGAAATATAGAGGTTCTGCGCCGCCGCGGAGATATTGCCGCGGCGCGCGACCTCCAGAAAGACACGGTATAATTCCAATTTGACGGCCATAGGGCGTCCCTCCTGTAGATCTGGGGTGTATCCGGAAACTGCCTGCATGCCGGAACAGCAGGCCTTTTTCTATTTGAATACACGCTGGCTAATGGCTTCTATTATGCATATCTATTTTACTTATCTCATAGACTTGATTATAATAGCAAAGTTGACGAAAGTCCAGTGCTAATTTATGTGGGAGGCAGATTATGCTCATCAGAACACCGGAACAGGACATCGAACGGATCCTCTTTACCGAAAAAACCATTGCGGCGCGTGTGGAACAGTTGGCCGCCGAGCTGACGGCAAAATATGGCGACAAGCGCCCGGTGCTGGTCTGTGTGCTCAAGGGCGCGGCATTTTTCTACATCGATCTCTGCCGCTGCATGAACTGCCCGATCGACATGGACTTCATCGCAGTCTCGAGCTACGGCCTGAACGACAAGTCTACCGGCGTCGTGCGCCTGATCAAGGACCTCGACAACAACATCACGGGCCGGCACGTCATCATCGTCGAAGATATCATCGACTCCGGCCTGACGATGAAGTATCTGCGCCAGCTCTTCCAGGCCCGCAACCCGGCCAGCATCACGACGATCTCGTTCCTCGACAAGGAGGACTGCCACAGCGAGAGTCTGAAGACCGACCTCTGCGGCTTCACGATCCCGAACGAATTCGTCGTTGGCTACGGCCTCGACTATGCCAACTATTACCGCAATCTGCCGTATATCGGTGTGCTGCGTCCGGAGTGCTATCAGTAAACCTGCCTGAATCGCCAAATCCGCCCGTGCGGGTTTGGCGTTTTTGGTCTGTTTCCCCTATTGACGAAACCTGCAATCCGGTGTAAAGTATAGGTATTATTTATATTGTAACTGCCAATATATACCCGGATGTATGGCCCGGGCGTCTCTACCGCAGCGCCGAAGCTGCGTCTATTGGAATTCTGCCGCTCGGGGGACTCTGCATCCCTTTGAGTGGCCTTTGGCAGTAAGTCTCTGGGGGCTTGCTGCCGCTTTTTATCATATAGGAGGTACGTTATGCAGGAACTCAAGGAGCGCATCCAGAAGGAGGGCAAGGTTCTGCCCGGAAACATCGTAAAGGTCGATGGGTTTTTGAATCACCGCGTCGACTGCCAGCTCATGGCCCGGATGGCCGATGAATTTGCCAGGATCTTCGACATCAGCAAGGTCGATCTGATCCTCACCGCCGAGGCCAGCGGCATCGCGCTGGCGGCCGTGTGCGCCTACAAATATGGCATTCCGATGGTCTACGCGAAGAAGGCCAAGAGTGACAACATCGAGGGCGGCCTCTACAAGTCTGAAGTTTACTCCTATACGTATAAAAAGAAGGTTACGCAGATCCTGTCCAAGGAATGGCTGACCAGCGCGAACCATGTGCTCATCATCGACGACTTCATGGCCAACGGCGAGGCTGTGCGCGGCCTGTGTGAGCTTGTGTCGCAGGCAGGCGCGGAACTGGTCGGCGTTGGTATCGCGATCGAAAAGGGCTTCCAGGGCGGCGGCGACCGGCTGCGCGGCATGGGCCTGAACTATCACGCGCTGGCCGTCATCGAAAAGGCCGACGAAAACGGAATTATCTTCCGCGAAGAAGGCTGAGCGGGGGCAAGGGAGCCCGGAACCGCATTTTTGCATCACAAACTGGTAAATCTGACATTTCAGGAGGCATTATGAACAACAAACGTCCGGAAACCATGCAGCGCATCACCACGCCGGAGCTTGCGCAGGCGTTCATCGAAGAACAGCTCACCGCGCTCCGCGCGCAGATCGGCGACAAGAATGTCCTGCTCGCCCTGTCCGGCGGTGTGGACAGCTCCGTCGTCGCGGCGCTGCTCATCAAAGCGATCGGGAAGCAGCTCGTCTGCGTCCATGTCAACCACGGTCTGCTCCGCAAGGGCGAGCCGGAACAGGTCATCAAAGTATTCCGCGAAGAGCTTGGCGCGAACCTCATCTATGTCGACGCGGTCGACCGCTTCCTCGACAAGCTGGCCGGCGTGGCCGACCCGGAGACAAAGCGCAAGATCATCGGCAAGGAATTCATCGATGTCTTCGCCGAAGAGGCCAAGAAGCTCAACGGCATCGACTTCCTCGCCCAGGGCACCATCTATCCCGACATTCTCGAGTCCGGCCCCATCAAAAGCCACCATAACGTCGGCGGCCTGCCCGAAGACCTGCACTTCGAGCTGGTCGAGCCGATCAAGTTCCTGTATAAGGACGAAGTTCGCGTCGTCGGCAAGGCCCTCGGTCTGCCCGACAACATGGTCTTCCGGCAGCCGTTCCCCGGCCCCGGCCTCGGCGTCCGCTGCGTCGGCGCCATCACGCGCGACCGGCTGGAGGCTGTCCGCGAATCCGATGCCATCCTCCGCGAGGAGTTCGCTAAGAACGGCTTGGAGGGCAAGGTCTGGCAGTATTTCACCATCGTGCCCGATTTCAAATCCACCGGCGTGACGAACGGCCAGCGCACCTATGATTGGCCCGTCGTCATCCGTGCGGTCAACACCGTCGATGCCGTCACAGCCGACGTCGCCGAGCTGAGCTTCAAGATGATGCAGTACATCGTCGACCGTATCACGCACGAGGTCCCCGGCGTCAACCGCGTCCTCTGGGACCTGACCCCGAAGCCCACCGGCACCATCGAGTGGGAGTAATACCCGAAAG
>DBLB01000079.1 GCA_002298695.1 Clostridiales bacterium UBA735
CCGGCGTCCTTGGTGGCCTGACGCTGCGCGTCGTTGAAGTAGGCCGGGACGGTGATGACAGCTTCAGTCACCGGGCCGCCGAGGTAGGCCTCTGCGTCAGCCTTCAGCTTCTGCAAAATCATCGCGGAGATCTCCTGCGGGGTGTACTTCTTGCCGTCGATGTCAACTTTATAATCGGTGCCCATGTGGCGCTTGATAGAAGAGATGGTGCGCTCGCTGTTCGTGACGGCCTGGCGCTTTGCGACCTGACCGACCATACGCTCGCCGGTCTTCGAGAACGCGACGACGGACGGGGTGGTGCGGTTGCCTTCGGCATTGGCGATGACGACGGGCTCGCCGCCCTCCATGACTGCTACACAGCTGTTGGTTGTACCAAGATCGATACCAATAATTTTACTCATGATCAATTCCTCCAATTTATATCAAAAGAAAGTTTTTACAAATTTATCAAAACCCATTCCGGGTGGTTTGCAATTTTCAGGATGCCCTAGTTCGCGACTTTTACCATCGCGAAGCGGACAACTTTATTGCCGATGCGGAAGCCCTTCTGGAAGACCTCCAGAATGACGTTTTCGCCCGCGCTTTCGTCCTCTGCGTGCATCACGGCATTGTGCAGCGTGGGGTCGAATGTCTCTCCGGCCTCGCCGAACGCCGTCACGCCGAGCTTTTCAAAGATGCCGGTGAGCTGTGTCATCGTCATCTCCACGCCCTTTTTGAACGCCTCATCGGCGGTCTGCTGGGCGAGGGCCCGTTCCAGATTGTCGTAGACCGGCAGGAACTTTTCTACCGTTTCGGCCTTGATCTCGGTGTAGAGGTTGTCCTTTTCCTTCTGGCTGCGCTTGCGGAAGTTGTCATATTCTGCGGCCAGCCGCAGATAATTGTCATGCTCCTTTGCAAGATCGGCCTTCGCCTGATCGAGCTCCGAGGGCTTCGCCGCTTCGGCGGACGCCTTCGGCTGCTGCGCGGCGGCCTCTTCGGCCTGCGGCGCCTCAGCGTCCTGGTCGGTCGGCTGCTGCGCTTCGGCCTGTTCTACATTCTTTTCTTCGTCTGCCATATCTTATCCCTCCGAGGTGTTGTTCTTTTTGGGGTCTTCGAGCGCGGGCGTCTGGCTCTTCTGAAACATTCTGCCCAAATTCTCGGCAAAATAGCTCAGCCGCGCCGTGATCTGCGCGTAATCCATTCTCGTGGGGCCGAGCACACCGATCATGCCCTGCATGCCGTCGCCGATGTCGAACTTCGTCATCACGACGCTGGTATCCTTCAGCTCCTTGGCGACGTTTTCCGGTCCGACGAGGATCTGTGTCCTTGCCCCGGACGAGAGCGTCGCGGGAAGATTGGAAATCACGTCCTCATCGAGGTTCGTCAGAACGGCCTGCGCCTTTTCGATGTCGTGATATTCCGGCTGTCCCAGCAGCTTGGCCTGTCCGGTCATGTAGACCTCTTCGACCGGCTTGCGCAGAAGTTCCGTCACAAAATCGACGATGACCGGCACGAGGCTCGCGGCTTCGCCTGCGCTGCGCGTCACTCTGGCGAGCACATCCGGCGTGATCGCGTTGGCCTCCAGATCGGTCAGCCCTGCATTCAACACGGCGGAAAGCAGCTTGAGATCGGCCTCCGTCACGTCCACCGGCAATCGGATCAACTTATTCTTGACCGAATTGTCGCTCAGCATCACCACAAGGATGAAGCTGCCCGCCTCGGCGAGGATCAAGTCGAACCGCTTGACGGTCACGCTCGCCGGGCCTCTGGCCACGGCGTAGGCCGGGAGATTCGTCATCCTGGAAACCATTCTGCCGACTTCGGTGATCATGTTGTCGAACTGCTGCATCTTACCTTCCATGGCCTGATTGATCGAACGCGTCTCGTCAACAGTCAGGCGGTAATCCTGCATCAGCTCGTCCACATAAAACCGATAACCTGCCGCGCTCGGTACGCGCCCGGCGGAGGTGTGCGGCTGCTCGAGCAGGCCAAGATTTGTGAGGTCGGCCATCTCATTGCGGATGGTCGCAGGAGAGAAGTCCATGCCGGGCATCTGCGCGATGGTTTTTGAACCGACCGGCTCGGCGGTCCGGATGTACTGATCTACGATGGCACGTAAAATCTTTTTCTTCCGTTCCGTCAGTTCCATGTCCGCCGCTCCTCTCCTGATTTAGCACTCCTTATCTCTGAGTGCTAAACGCAGTTTAACACCTTCCTCCAGCGTTGTCAATAGGGCAGAGTTGAAATATTTGTGAACACTTTAAAAATAGTCTGTGAACGTCAAACGCCCCGGCACAAAATCGTGCCGGAGCGTTGATGTATTGGAGATTCAGCGGGAAAAGCGGGCGTTTATCGCGTCCTGCGCAGCGCGGAGGATGCCGTCCGCTTCCAGCAGTTCGGCGATAGGGCGCAGCGGGTCAGGGGCTTCGCCACACGGTGCGATCTTCTTTTCAAACCAGGTGACGTCGTGCCAGCCGCCGTTTTTGTAGCCCGCGTCGGCGAAGCGGGCCGCGCGGCGGAAGCCCATGGCCTCGTGCAGCGCCTCGCTCGGGGCGTTTGGGCTGGTGACCACACCGTAGACGGTCTTCACGCCTTGCAGGCGCAGCAGCTCTATGAGCGTTTCATAGAGCAGGCGGCCCAGGCCGCGGTGCGCAAAGGCTTTCGCGATGTAGATGGAAAGCTCGGCGTTCCAGCCGTAGGCCGCGCGCTCCTGCGCACGGTGCGCGTAGGCATAGGCGACGGGCGTCTCGCCGTCGAACAGGGCCAGATAGGGGTAGAATGCGGAAATATCCGCAATGCGTCCGGCGAACTCGGCCTCTGACGGGAGCACATATTCAAAGGTGATACTGGTATCAATGGACTCGGCATAGACGCGCAGCAGCGCCGCCGCGTCCGCCGGAACCGCAAAACGCAGCTGCATAGAGAAGCTCGCTTCCTTCCGGGTCAGCGCGGCACGATCATCTCGATGGCGCGCGGGTGGTTTGCAATTTCAACATCCTTCACGCTGCCGCCGAACTCGCCGTCGAGCGTCCAGGCAACCGGCCGGTCAAATTCAAAATGAATGCGGCTGGTCTGGCAGGTGATAAAGTAGTCACAGTTCTGGAAGTCCATGCGCAGCAGCTTGGCCGCCACGGCGCTGAACTCCGCAATGTTTTTGATGTCGCGGATGAGCACGACTTCGTACAGTCCGTCATTCAGACTGATGTCAAAACCGCCTGCGGTGCGTGCGGTCTTGAAGCCGCCGACGGAGGTGGTGCTGCAAACAAGCCCGTCGAGCAGATCGTCCTCGATGGTCTGTCCGTCCCAGCTGATTCTGGCATGCACCGCCTGCACCTCGGAGAGGGCCTGTACGCCGTTGAAAAAGTATGCCATCTTGCCCCAGATGCGCTTATCTGCCTGCGGTGTCTCATAGGGGACGTTCGTGAACAGGCCGAAGGCCGCGACATAGTCGAACCAGCGCTCCGTCCCGAACGAACCGATATCGATGGCGAACGGCTTTCCGTGGACAATATCCTGCGCCGACGTGACCGGATCGCGGGAGAGGCCCAGTGACGTGGCCACATCGTTGACCGTGCCGCCTGGAATATAGCCGAGCGGCGGGCGGTTTTGCAGCTGCATGAGGCCGGACGCGGCCTCGTTGAGCGTTCCGTCGCCGCCGGTGCAGACGATGAGATCATAGTCTGCACCGCGCGCGGCGATCTGGCGGGTGAGGTCCCGCGGGCCGCTGGTCGGATGGACGGTGACTTCGTAGCCGCCGGCCGTGAAAATCTGGATGACCTGCATGAGGCTGCTCCGAATCTCGGTGTGCCCCGCATTGGGGTTGACGAAAAACAGAAGTCGCTTCATCTGTTCCGGCGCTCCTTTACTCCGCGGCGGCGTCCTGATCGGCGAACATCACGTCCACCAGGGCCGCGTTCTCCTCGTTGGATTCAAAGCTGTACTTCGCCACGATCTCGTCGCCGATCTTCATGGACAGCTCGCTCATATAGTCCTCCTTCGCGGTCTGGAACCAGTAGACGTTCTCGCCCACGCTGGAGAAGAACATGATGTGATAGCCGTAATC
>DBLB01000009.1 GCA_002298695.1 Clostridiales bacterium UBA735
TTTGATTCCGGCGGCGTGACCACCGGTCCGATGACCGTTCCGTTCATCATGGCACTCGGCGTCGGCGTGGCCTCCATCCGCAGCGACGAAAACGCCAAGGCCGACAGCTTCGCCCTCGTTGCCCTCTGCTCGATCGGCCCGATCCTGGCCGTCATGCTCCTGAGTCTGATTTATCCGTCCTCCGGTGCTGCCTCTGTCGAAACGGCGCGCCTCTCCGCCGGCCTGACCACCGAGCTTGGCCGCAGCTATCTCTCCGCCATCCCGGGCATGCTGCTCGAGGTCGCCGCCGCCCTGCTGCCCATCGCCGTGTTTTTCCTGCTCTTCCACTGGATTTCGCTGCGCCTGCACCGCTGGGCGCTGCTGAAGATCCTCATCGGCATCGGCTATACCTACGCCGGCCTCGTCCTGTTCCTCACAGGCGTCAACGTCGGCTTCTCCCCGCTCGGGGCCGTCCTCGGGCAGGCCATGGCGTCCGGCTGGCAGCGCTGGCTGCTCATCCCGCTCGCCATGCTCATGGGCTGGTTCATCATCGACGCCGAGCCCGCCGTCCATATCCTCAACCAGCAGGTCGAAGAGCTCAGCGCCGGGGCCATCTCGGCCCGCGCCATGGGCCTCAGCCTCTCCGTTGCCGTCTCCTGCGCCAACGGCCTGGCCATGGTCCGCGTGCTGACCGGCGTCTCCATCCTCTGGTTCCTGATCCCGGGCTATGCCGTCGCCCTCGCGCTGACGTTTGTCGTCCCGCGTACCTTCACGGCCATCGCGTTCGACTCCGGCGGCGTCGCCTCCGGCCCGCTGACGGCGACGTTCATGCTTCCCTTTGCCATGGGCGCATGCGAAGCCCTCGGCGGCAGCGTCATGACCGACGCATTCGGCCTCGTAGCTCTCGTGGCCATGATGCCCCTCATCACCGTACAGGCCATGGGCGGCATCTACGTCCTCAAATCGCGCAAGACTGCCGCGCAGCCTGCCGCACCGGCCTTTGCCGACAACGAAATCATCGAACTCTGGGGGGCTTGCTGATGGAACTGAATTATCTCATCGCGATCACCGACCGCGACCGCGCCCCCGAGCTCGCCGCCCTCTGCCAGTCTGCCGGACTGCCGCTCACGCTCACAAAGCTCGGCCGCGGCACTGCACCGCACGAGGCGCTGTCCGTCTATGACCTCGACGCCACGCCGAAGGCCGTTGTCAGCGCCGTCGCCGACGGAGAGCAGACCCGCCAGATCTTCCGCGCCGCCCGCCGCCGTCTGCAAATCGACATCCCCGGCCACGGCGTCATGCTCGCCGTCCCGCTCAAGAGCGTGGCCGGCGGCCGCACGCTTGCCTATCTCACCGACAACCGCGAAACAGGAGGGACCCCGGATATGGATTTCACCCACGAACTCATCGTCGTCATTCTCAACGAGGGCTATTCCGACCTTGTCATGGACGCCGCGCGTGATGCCGGCGCCGGCGGCGGCACGGTCCTGCATGCCAAAGGCACCGGCCGCGGCCGTGCCGAGCGCTTCTTCGGTGTCAGCCTTGCTGATGAAAAGGACATGGTGTACATCGTTGCTGCTTCCGATGAAAAGGCCGCCATCATGCGCGCCATTCAGGAAAAGACCGGCCCCGGCACCAAAGCCGGCGCGATCTGCTTCTCCCTGCCCATCACCGCCGTCGCCGGCCTCCGTCCCCGTGACAGGGACTGATCCCGCCCTGCGGATGTATCCCAACTGCTCTCCAACGCCTGCCGTCCGAAATCGGACGGCAGGCGTTTTTGTCCCTGTTTCGTCGAAATCCATCATGATTTCCTGTTCTCCGCCCATTTACATATCTTATTGCACAACCGTGCGCTTCCGTTTTTGTGCATTTCCGATAAAAATAAAATCTAATTTCATTTTTATTAAAATTCTATCAAAAATAGATTGACATTTCATAATTACAAGCGTATGATGAATTCATCCTGAAGAACGGAGGAATCCACATGACATTTGGAATTCACCACACCTGTCTGACCGTGAGCGACATGGACAAGTCCCTGCGCTTCTATCGCGACGGCCTCGGCCTCACAGTCGTGCAGGATGTCGAGGAGCAGGGCGAACGGCTGAGCCGCGAAACCGAAATGGAAGGCGCGCACAACCGTCTCGTCTGGCTGAAAACCACGCAGGGCAACACCCTCGTGGAGCTCCTGCAATACATCCATCCGGTCGGCAAGCCCTTCCCCGCAGACGCCCGCTGCTGCGACGTCGGCATGCCGCACATCTCCTTCCTGGTGTCCGACATCGAAGAGACCTACCGGGATCTGTGCGCCATGGGCGTCCGCTTCACCGCGCCCCCCATTGCCTGCGACAACAGCACATTCGAAGGGGCCAAAACCGCCTACTGCTACGATCCGGACGGCATCTACGTCGAGCTGTTCCAGATCCCCGTCGACACCACGCGCTTCTACTGAGCATCTCCGGCAAGTGATTTCCCGCAGCTGCGGATCAAATTATAAAAAGGAGACTACAACATGAAAAAGGTACTTGCACTGATCCTCGCACTCCTGCTGGCCTGCGCTCTGCTGGCCTGCGCGGCAAACACCGATGCTGACGCTCCCGCAGACAGCACTGCCGCCGCCGATTCCGCCGGCGCTGCACAACCCGCCGAGACCGGCGCGGAAGACACGCACCGCACCATCGGTCTCGTCCTGCTCAACGGTGCGATCGAGCACTGCCAGCACTTCGACGAAGGCGTCCGCTCCGTCGCCGAAGCAAACGGCGACGAGGTCATCACGCTGGACGGTGCCTACTCCGTCGAAACCATCAACAAGTGCATCGAAGACCTTGTCTCCCGTGAGGTCGACGCGATCATCGTCGACGCGCTCGACAAGGAAGGTCACATCTCCTCCATCAAGATTGCCAACGCCGCCGGCATCCCCGTCGTACAGTCTGACAACCTCTGCGCCGACGAATCCGTCGTCATCGGTATGACCGCCTCCGACAACTATGACGCCGGCTATCAGTGCGGCCTCGACGCCGCCGCCAAGATGGAGGCCCGCGGCGAGCAGGGCAAGGCCATCTGCCTGGAAAACCCCGGCGCGCCCGCACCCGAAGCCCGTCTGGCCGGCTTCCTGCAGGCATGCGAGGACAAGGGTATTGAGGTTCTGGCCGTACAGCCCGGTGCCGGCGTTGAAGCTGCCGCTGCCACCACAGAAAACCTGATCCAGGCGTATCCCGAGGCCAACATCTGCTTCTGCATCGACGATCCGGCCGCCATGGGCGCCTATTCCTCGCTGAAGACCGCCGGCATGATCCCGGACTGCCTCGTCTACGGCGTGGACGGCAACATGGAAAACAAGGAGCTCATCGCCTCCGGTGAGATCGCCGGCACCGTCCAGCAGGATCCGTTCCTCATGGGTGCAACGTCCTGTGAATTCTTCTACCACTACTGGGCCGGCGAGGAATACGAGTTCAACGTCACGCTGCCGATCACGTTCATCAACAGCGACAACGTCGCCGACTACATGTAACGCCGCTTCCGGCACATTTTCCGAGCAAACCCAAGGCGGCGGGCCTCCTGCCCGCCGCCGGCGAAAGGTGTTGAAACCATGAGCGAAATCACACTGCGTATGAAGGGCATCACCAAGACGTTCCCCGGCGTCCGCGCCCTGAACGATATCTCCTTCGAACTGCACCGCGGAGAGGTTCACGCCCTCCTCGGGGAAAACGGCGCAGGCAAATCCACCCTCATCAAGATCCTCTCCGGCATCTACCAGGCCGACGCCGGCACGATCGAGATCGACGGCCGCGCGGTCTCCATCCGCAGCCCGCTCGACGCCATTGAGCAGGGCATCGCCGTCATCCATCAGGAGCTCATTCTGGCCGACAACGTCACCATCGCTGAAAACGTCTTTATGGGCCGCGAGCGGTGCAGCCGCCTCGGCTTTGTCAACTTCCGCTCCGCCGAGCAGGAAACACAGGCGATCCTCGATTCTCTCGGCATCGACCTCAAGGCTACCATGCTCGTCGGCCTGCTGAGCACCGCGCAAAAGCAGGTCGTCGAGATCGTCAAGGCGCTGACCTATCAGGCCCGAATCGTCATCATGGATGAACCGACCGCCTCCCTGAGCACCAAGGAGGTAGAGATGCTCTTCGGCATCATCGAACGCCTCCGGCAGCAGAATGTCTCCATCATCTATATTTCGCACCGCATGGAGGAGCTGTTCCGCATTTCCGACCGTGTCACCGTCATGCGCGACGGCGAGTACATTGCCACGCTCGAAACCGCGAAAACCGACGCCGCCGAGCTGGTCCGCCTGATGGTCGGCCGACAGATCTCCGACTTCTACACGCACAAAAAGCGCCATCTGGACGACGTCATTCTCGAGGTGGACCGCCTGTCCACGCCGGAAAAGCTCCGCGAGGCCAGCATCGTGCTCCACCGCGGCGAGATCCTCGGCCTTGCCGGCCTCGTCGGCGCGGGCCGCACGGAGCTCGCGCGCGCCATCTTCGGCATCGACCGCACCTCGGGCGGCGAGATCCGCCTGAACGGCAAGCCGCTGACCATCCGCCGCCCGGAGGACGCCATCCGCGCCGGCATCGCGCTGGTTCCGGAAAGTCGGAAGGAACAGGGTCTCATTCTCGGCAATACCGTCGGCTACAACATGACCATCAGCATCCTGGAACAGTTCATTCACTTCATCCGTGTCAACCACCGGAAGGAAGCCGGCCTCATCGGCGAATTCTTTTCCAAGCTCTCGATCAAAGCCAGCTCGCCCGCCCAGATCGTCGGTTCCCTCTCCGGCGGCAACCAGCAGAAGGCCGTCCTGGCCAAATGGCTTGCCACGCAGCCGTCCATCCTCATCATGGACGAACCGACGCGCGGCATCGACGTCG
>DBLB01000108.1:0-1703 GCA_002298695.1 Clostridiales bacterium UBA735
CCTCCTGTTTTGCCTTTGCTTTGGAAATTGTACTTTTCTTTGCTTTGATTGCTTTATAGATGGCAAAGTCATAGGAATATCCTTGCGTAGCAAACGTCTTTCCGAAAAAGGACGTGATATCCTTTATTTTTTCAAACTTCTGCCCGGATTCCAGCATCTTCCGAACTTCATCCAAACTCAGAGCAAGCCTGTTGACAGATGCGTTTCCGGGAATAGAAATATGGATATGCCCGTCATCCACGCCGGTAATGGTAAATTCATTTCCATTGATCGTCTTAAATGTGTCAACACCAAACTCAACGCCGGAGAAGAACTCTGTCATAGATTCTTGAACCGTGACTTCCTTTTCTACGGTTTCTCTGGATTTTTGGGAGTCCTCATAATTCTTTCTGGCGCGAGCAACAAACTTCTTGAAAATGCCATCCTGCAATTCAAAGCCCATTGTCCCATCATCATTGATTTTCGGTCTTAGTCCTTCAACAAAATCAGAGTAGTCATAACTCGGATGGAACTGAACAAACTCAACCTGTTTTTTCTGCTCGTCAGTAAGAAGTGTGTAATCGTCGAAATACCCATTGCTGATGATGTCCGCAGCGATTTCTTTGGCAAGATAAGATTTTCCGGTACCGGGCGCACCTCTGAAAATCAGATTTTTTGATTCAATCAGCATGGAAGAAAACGGATTTCGGTATCCCTTGAACTGTTGAACAAGCTCTTCCTGAACAGCGGCTTCCGTTTCCGCCGCTGCGGTTTCCTTCTCATCTTTTTCGCGGTATGTCAAAATAAACTGATCTCCCGGTTCACCGAAACGCTTCAAACATTCCTGAACGAAGATAATCGTAGAAAAGATATTCCAGCAATAGATAACAAACTGGCGTCCGTTGTCATAGCCGTATGTCAGGTACTCTATTGTGTTGCGGTGCTTCTTGAAATCGTCAACACTCGCATAAATACCCCTGGCTACGTCGCTGTCCGGGTTATATTTACAGACAGGGAAGTTCTCCTTATCCTCAACCGATAATGCAGCAAGCTGCTTCTCGAACACCTGACAGGCAATGCGGGGCAAGGTTTGATTGGAATTTCTTCTTTCGCCTTTGCTGTAGGCTCGCTTGATTACGTCTCCATTTGCCCTCTTGAAATAGGCGTCCAGCGGTTTATAGTTATCACCGAGGTTCAAATTATCCATTGTAAAGCGTTCATCTGTTGACTTGACACTTTCGGCAGTAATGGATAACTCAAATTTTTCTTGCTGCTTTGTCTCGATGGAAAAGCCCAGGCTTTCCAGGTAGTTCTTTGCGTCAACGCTGTTAAAGGATTCTGTTGAAATATCTGTGCCGTTTGCCAAGTGATCAGCAACGGCTACTACATACTTCGGCGGATACTTTTTCCCATCCTCGGACACAAGTACATATTTTACGCTTGTATTATGTTCGGGAACTCCGTTCTCGTCGATAAATTTCAGGGCATCAATAACATCCTGCTTTTTCAGCTTTGGTATAGCCATGCTGCACCTCCTCGAAAGTGTGTACACACATTATACCACAGGGAGCGGTCTGTTTTCAATATGATACCTGAAATTTACCGCCTTAAAATGTAACTTTTCCGCGAATACAAGCTGATTTTCAGTTTCCATAGTGTCGAACATACTCTGCATCGAAATACCCGCCTATCGACTTTGCGGTTTTGTGGGGTGTTTTGCACAA
>DBLB01000108.1:1819-9199 GCA_002298695.1 Clostridiales bacterium UBA735
TATTTCACCCTTTTCACTACCCTTGCTTTACAGCGCAAAAAACAGGTGCTTTTCAACCCTTAGATGTACAAAAACAGACGACACCCAGCTGAAGCTGAGTGCCGCATGTTTTGTTGTCCAATCCTGCTTAGCAGATGCCGATTTTGTAGTTTTCTCAAATTACTGCCTTATCGGCACACGGCCAACGGCATCCCGTTTTTGCGTTCTTTGGTTTATGGAAATGCTCGGAAATCTGAAGAATTCTGAAACCGTGGCCTGCGGGCCACGGTTTTTGTTGTGTTCCGGCGGGGTTCGTGATAGAATAAATGGAAATATAGTGGGAAAGTGTGCTTCTATGAAACTCGGAACACTGGACATACAGGGAAATATGTGGCTCGCGCCGATGGCGGGCGTGACAGACTGGGCGTTCCGCTGCATCTGTCAGTCGCTCGGTGCGGCGGTGACGGTGACGGAGATGGTATCGTCCCGCGCGCTGGTCTACCGCGATAAAAAGAGTATGAGACTGCTGCGCAAGACGGACGGCGGCATCTGCGGCGCGCAGATTTTTGGAAATGAACCCTCTGTGATGGCGGAGGCCGCAGCGTTTGCACTCGAACTGTCCGGCGCGGACTTCCTGGACATCAACATGGGCTGCCCGATGCCGAAGATCGTGAACAACGGCGACGGCTGCGCGCTGATGCGTGATCCGGAACGGGCAGCCCGGATCGTTGAGGCCGTGGTCAAGGCCGTCAACGTGCCGGTGACGGTCAAGATGCGAAAGGGCTGGGACAAGAGCAGCTGCAATGCACCGGAGCTGGCAAAGCTTGCCGAAGCTGCCGGGGCTGCTGCCGTGACCGTTCATGGACGGACAAAAACGATGCTCTATTCCGGCGTCGCCGATTGGGACGCCATCCGTGCCGTAAAGGAGGCCGTGTCCATCCCGGTCATTGCAAACGGCGACATTTTTTCGCCGGAGGATGCCGTGAAATGCCAGAAGCGCACGGGCGCGGACGGCTTCATGCTCGGGCGCGGGACATTCGGCGACCCGTGGCTGTTTGCGCAGTGCGAGGCGGCGCTGCGCGGCGCGGAAATTCCGGAGCGCCCGCCCCTTTCAGAGCGCGTGGATACCGCGCTGCGGCAGTTTGAACTGGCTGCGCAGGATAAGGGCGGGCACATCGCCTGCCTTGAGGCGCGGAAGCATTTTGCGTGGTATCTGCGCGGCGTGCCGCACAGCGGATATTATAAAGAAAAGATTTCTTTGATCTCGACGATGGACGACATCGCATCCATCGCCGCCGGGATCAAACGGGATTTGAGGTGAGAGCTTTGCAGGACGACCTCCTGATCCGCCGCGCGCAGCGCGGCGACGCAGACGCATTCGAGCAGCTGCTGCTTGAGCACCAGAAAAACGTCTATAATCTCTGTTATCGGATGGCGAATGATCCGGACGATGCGCTCGACCTGTCGCAGGAGACATTCCTGCGCGCATGGCGCTGCCTCGACCAATATCAGTTTGCGTCGGCGTTTTCCACGTGGCTCTACCGGCTTTGCAGCAACATCTGCATTGACTTTCTACGCAGGCGCCGGCGGCAGCAGACTGTCCCGCTGACGTTTGAAGATGCGGACGGTGAGGAACAAACCTACGCCGTCCCCGACCCTGCGCCGCTGCCGGAGGAGCAGGTGGAGCTGACGCTGACGCGCGAGACGCTCGCCGCGGCAATGGCGCAGCTGTTGCCGGAGCACCGGGCGATCCTACAGCTGCGTGTCTGCGAGGATCTGCCGTACGAGCAGATCGCAGACATTCTGGATATTCAGGTCGGCACGGTCAAATCGCGCCTGTCGCGCGCGCGGACGCAGCTGAAAAAAATTCTCGAACGCGGGAACCTTTTCGCTGCCGCTTCGTCAGAATCACTGAAAGGCGAGGTGGGTGCAAAATGAACTGTGAACAGGCGCTGGACGCCATCAGCGCAGAACTGGACGGAACGCTGGATGCGGTGCAGCAGCGCGCACTGGAGGCCCATCTGCAAAACTGCCCGGCCTGCCGCGCCGTGCGCCAGATGCTCCGGGATACAGAGACCGTGCTGCCGGAGACCGAACTTGAACCACCCGCGGCCCTGCATGACGCAGTCATGCACGAGGTACGGGCAGACGCAGCCCACCGTGCGCAGCGCCGCCGCTGGGTTCCGGTCGCCGTCATCGGCACAGCCGCCGCGGTGATGCTGGTGCTCGGCAGTGCGGGACTGATCTCCATGCCGGGCTTTTCCTCCGACCATCGCAGCAGCGCGTCGCTGCACGAGGTCGTGGATACGTTTTTCCCGGAAACAAAGTCCGATGCGCACGAATCTGAGGCCGCTGCGCAGTATGCGCGCGACAACGACTGCGCAGTGCTCGCGATCTGGGACTGCGCCTCACTTCCGGAGCTGACAGGCAGCAATGAGAAGCTGGCCGATGGCGGATGGGTCTATCCGGTGGATGCGGAGACGCTGGCAGCGCTGCTGGAACAGTACCGGGGCGTTTATCCGATGGAATCCTACGCGCCGGACGGCGCGGTAAAGACCGCCGCGGTCATCCTCTATGAATAAAAAACCGACGCGCCGCTGCATATGCAGCGGCGCGTTTTTGCAAAAACAGATTGACAGTGGGCAAAAACTGTGAAAAAATAGAGAAAATACGAAATCAAACGGGGGAAGGATATGAAACAGGAATTTCTCACCGGCAAATGCCCGAACTGCATGCAGGAGCTGAAGGTTCCCTGTGATCTGGCGCAGTTTTCCTGCATGTACTGCGGCACACGCCTGACGCAGCAGGAGCTTCTGCCGCTGCAAGGCGCGCAGGCGGCGGACGATGCAGCCTACGCGGCGGCGCTGGAGCGTCTGGCGGACTGCCTGCGCCGCTACCGCGGCTATCACAAGCGCGTGACCCGGACGGACTATGCGCCGGCCTTCGACGAATATGAGGCCGGCTGCCGGGATGTGGCGTTCCAGCTGGACGCCGGCGTCGCCGGGCTGGACGAGACTGCGCGCGCAGAGCGGCTGCATGCCGCCGCAGCTCGCCTGATCGACGATCTGTCTCCCGACTGGGAGCGGGGCGGCCGGCTTGATCACATTGCGCAGGATTCAGATAAATATGTCCTTGCGCTATTCTTCGTGCCCATGGTGCTCCGGCAGGATCTGCCGAGCAGCCGGGAGTTCGTCGAAACGCTGCAAGCGCTCTGGGTAGAGCGGTATCCCAAATCCCCGTTCTTCATCGGCGACTATGAGTCGCTGGTCGGCGGCTTCCAGAAAAAGAAATTCTTCGGCCTCTGCTTCATCACAGCGGCCGTCTGCGAAGCAGAAGGGAAGCCGGACGACTGCGCCGAGCTTACAGCGTTCCGCGCATTCCGCGACGGTTATCTGGCGCAGCAGCCTGACGGCCCAGCGCTGATCGAAGAATATTACCGCGTTGCGCCGACGATCGTCATGTGCATTGATGTCTGCGGAGACCGGAATGCGCGCTATGCTGCTATCCGCCGCGACTATCTGCAACCGTGCTACGAAGCGCTCTGCAACCGGGAGCATACCGTCTGCAAAGCGAGATATGTCCGTATGGTACGCGCGCTGGAAGACGAATATCTGCACTGATGCTGCCGAAACCGGGAAAGGAGAACGGATGAAAAAGAGTATTTTGCTCCTGCTGACGCTGGTGCCGGTTCTGGTGGGGTATCTGATCAACCTCAGCGCGATGCTCCCGGTGCTCGGGCAGCTGATCTATGCACTGCTGCCGCTGCCGACGCTCGTATTCTGGTTCTGGCTGGGGTGGCAGTACGCCAAAACGGACTGGACGGCGCTCCAGGCGCTGTTGTTCGGCAGTGCAACCGGATGGATTTCTCTGGCTCTTTACGTGTGGCAGTTCTGGCTTTGCAGCGATCAGACCCGGAATGTCACGTTGGCCGGCCTTTCCCAGATGTACACGGCGGCCGCTCCCGGCTGGCTGCTTGGACGTCTGGCGGTTCGGTTTGAGCCGGTTCCGGGCGAGATCGGCCCGGTTTCGCTGCTGGCCTTGCAGTTGCTCTCGCTGGCGTTCCTGATCCTTGTATTTGCTGTGGGCTTTGCCTCGGGCAGAGGCCGGCTGCGCCGTCAGGACGATGCTCCAGATACGATGAAATAAGACGCAAGACCGCCGCCGTTTCTTCTGGGACGGCGGCAGTTGGAGCACAGGAGCGCGTTTTATTTTCGCAGAAGATAACCGGCGGATGCAGAAAACTGCATTCGCCGGTTTTATGTTACTGTGCTGTATGCTCCGGGGCGGCGGGGAGAAGGTTGGTCATGCTCTTGAGGCTGATGGCCAGCGTGGAGGCGTTGTGCAGCAGCGCGGAGGTCGTCGGCGGAAGGATGCCCGCGACGCCGAGTACGATCAGGCCGAGGTTGAAGCTGACGATCGAGCGGTAGTTCCGGTGGATACGCGCCATGAGCGCCTCACTGATGCGCCGCAGCGTGACCAGCTCAAAGAGGTCTTCCGAGGCAATGGTGATATCCGCGATCTCGCGCGCGATGGCCGCGCCCGTGGAGATGGCGATGCCCGCGTCCGCCTCGGAGAGGGCCGGGGAATCGTTCACGCCGTCGCCGACCATGATGACCGTGTGGCCCTCAGCTTTGGCCCGGCGGACGAACTCCGCCTTGTCCTCGGGCAGGACCTCGGCATAGACCGCGTCGACGCCGACCTCTGCGGCGACGGACTCGGCCGTCTTGCGGTTATCGCCGGTCATCATGACGACGTTCGTAAATCCGCAGTCGTGCAGGGCGCGGATGGCGTCCCGCGCCTCGCGGCGCAGCGGATCGAAGATGCAGATGACGGCGGCGAGGCTGCCTGCGATGCAGAGATAGAGATGGGAATACTGCGCGGGCAGAGACTGGAATTTTTCATCGTCCCCTTCCGGCACGACGCAGCCCTCGTCTTCAAAGACGAAGTGTGCGCTGCCGATGATGACCTTCTTGTCATTGACCTTGCTGGAGATGCCGTGCGCGACGACATACTGCACCTCGGAATGATATTCTTTGTGGGAAAGGCCGCGGCGCTTGGCCTCTTCGACGACGGCGTTCGCCATCGAGTGCGGATAGTGCTCCTCCAGGCAGGCGGCGAGGCGGAGCATATCCTCCTCGCGGTAATCGCCGAAGGGGATGATCTGCGCGACGGTCGGCGCGGCGTAGGTGAGCGTACCGGTCTTGTCGAACACGATGGTATCCGCCTTTGAAACTGCCTCGAGGAAGCGGCCGCCCTTGACGGAAATGTGGTGTGCACTGCTCTCACGCATGGCGGAGAGGACGGAGATCGGCATGGCCAGCTTGAGCGCACAGGAGAAATCGACCATCAGCACGGCGAGCATCTTTGTCACATTGCGCGTGATGAGATAGGTCAGCGCTGTGCCGCCCAGCGTATAGGGCACCAGCCGGTCAGCCAGACGGGACGCTTTGTCCTCTGCTGTTGATTTGAGCTTTTCAGACTCCTCGATCATATGGACGATTCGGTCGTAGCGACCGCTGCCCAGCGCCTTTTCCACGCGGACGACGCATGCGCCCTCTTCAGCGACGGTACCGGCATAGACAAGACTGCCGGGGCGCTTCGGCACAGGCATGGATTCGCCGGTCATAGACGCCTGATTGACCATCGCCTCGCCGGAGACAACTCTGCCATCCAGCGGGATGAGATTGCCCGTGCGGACGACGATCTCGTCGCCTGCCTCGATGTCGCCGATCGGGACGAGGATCTCGGTCTCTCCGGCCCGTTTCCAGACCTTGTCCACGTTCAGGGACATCGCACCCGCGAGATCGGCCACGGACTTTTTGTGGGTCCACTCTTCCAGAAGCTCGCCGATCCGCAGCATAAACATAACGGAACCGGCGGTGTTGAAGTCGCCGCGCACCATCGAGACCGTGACGGCTGTCGCGTCGAGGACAGCGACGGAGAGCTTTTTGCGGAAGAGCGCTTTCAGACCCTCCTTGATATATTTGACCGAGCGGAAGAGCGTGATCGCCGTCGCGACTGGAGCCGGCAGGAACAGCCGGTTGAACGCACGGCGGCAGACCGTAAAGACCAGTTTATCTTCAAACTCGCGGTTCAGCGCGCGGGGCGTATGCTCTGGCAGAAGCGCCAGCGCGTCTGGTGCAGTGAAGGAAAAGGCTGAGAGTGCCCGCACAACGTCTGTGCGGCTGCCGGTATAGGTGATGATCGCGTCCTGCGTGCGGTCAAATACCTTGACCTGCGTCACGCCTGCGACATGTTTCAGATAATATTCCAGAATGTCCGCCTCGCGCAGCGACATACGGCGGCAATCCAGATGAACGCGCAGTCTCCCACGCGTCTGATGCAGAATGATACATTTCATAACCGATAGAACCTCAAAATACCGAAACACAGGCAGAATCGCGCATGCGCGATTCTGCCCAGGATCTCCTATATGCTTATGCCTCTTCCGCAGAAGTGTCTTCTACGGTCTCCGGCGCGCATTCCGCCGCGCGGCGCTCGTTGATCTCCTTCGCGTCGGCGTAAACGTCATCCGCACCCTCGCGCACAGCCGTCACGGTGTGCATGACGCAGTCCTTTGCACGCAGGACCGCAGCAGTCGTGTGGGCGTAGACGCTCTTTGCCTCTTTGCTGCTCAGGATCTTCAGACCTGCAGTGCCGAACAGGACACCCGCTGCAAACAAACCAAGATGTTTCATAAGAATACCTCCTGTAAATACGGCCCGCCGGGCCCAGCAGGCCACAGCAGGCAAAAATGATTTTCAAGTTCAGGCAGAATCATAGCACAACGTTCGACGGAATGCAAGCGTTTTTTATATGAAAAAATCGTGAATTTGATGTTAAACTCATTGAACTTCCGATTTTTGCTGTGAATTTCTCAGATATCTGCTTCTGGTTTGGCTTCAGACAGCAGCGGCTGCGCAGCCCTTTATCGGCCAACGCTGTGCAGGAAGCCGGAGCAGGCGCGCCCAGCCGTGTCGTCCGATTCGTCGTAGGCGTCGTAGGGCGCGAAGGGATCGTGGGCACGCCGGCGGAACGGGGAGCAGAGTTCGTTCCGGTGGGCAAATGCAAACTCAAAATTGTCCGTCCAGCCGGTGTGGCCGGTGAGGAACATCGGACGCAGGCCGCGGCAGCGCAGCTTTTCCTCCAGCGCCGCGAGCGAGCGGACGGCCAGCCGGTTGTCTTCTGCAAGCGTGGAAATGAAGCTGTAGCCTCCGTCCGCACCGAACCAGAGGGTATCGCCGGTGAACAGATATCTGCCATCGACGAGATAAACCATGTGGCCCCAGGTGTGGCCGGGAGCGAGGAAGCACTCGACCTGAATGCCGTCGATGTCGAGCATTTCTCCATCTTGCAGCAGGACTTTTTCATTGCGGATCGTCACCTGCGGCAGCTTGTAGA
>DBLB01000060.1 GCA_002298695.1 Clostridiales bacterium UBA735
AACGTCAATTTGGGTGGTATCGCAGGAGTACAGCTCTTGTCCCATGAGGGATAAGGGGCTGTTTTTTTATACTCCAAATTCGGCCGTTGGCAGCGGCTCCTCCATCCGCCACCCGAAAAAATTATGGCGAAATGCCAAAAATGGAGGAAATCACCATGAAAAAGCTGAACCTGAAAAAACTTGCAGTTCTCGTCCTGGTCTTCGCCATGCTGCTGATGACAGCAGCTTGCGGCGCCGGACAGACCGTATCGGACGTCTCGTCCGATACGCAGCCCTCGCAGACGGCAAACGGAGACTCCGGACCGGCGGCGGAGCCGCAGTCCTTCCGCATCGGCATCTGCAACTACGTAGACGACGCTTCCCTGAACCAGATCGTGGAGAACATCCAGGCAAGACTGCAAGAGATCAGCACGGAGAAGGGCGTGCAGTTTGTGATCGACTATGATAACTGCAATGCGGACGCCACTGTGATGGAGCAGATCATTGCGAACTTCCAGGGCAGCGGCGCCGATCTTCTCGTCGGCGTTGCCACGCCTGTCGCCATGCGCATGCAGACGGCCACGGAGGACAGCCAGACGCCCGTCGTTTTTGCCGCCGTTTCCGATCCGGTCGGCGCAGGTCTCGTAGAGTCGCTGGAAGCGCCGGGCAGCAACGTGACCGGGACATCCGACTATCTGGACACTACCGCCGTCATGAAACTGATTTTTGCGGCTGACCCGGATGCATCGAAAATCGGCCTTTTGTATGACGCGGGACAGGATTCCTCGACGGCTGCCATTGCCAGCGCCAAGGCCTATCTGGACGAGAACGGGATCGAATATGTTGAACACACCGGCAGCACGGCGGACGAAGTCATGCTGGCTGCGCAGGCCATGGTTGCCGACGGCGTTGACGCTGTGTTTACCCCGACCGACAACTCCATCATGAAAGCCGAGCTTGCCATTTACGAGACGTTCATCGATGCGGGCATCCCGCAGTACACCGGTGCCGACTCCTTCGCGCTCAACGGCGCGTTCCTCGGTTATGGCGTGGACTACGCAAATCTCGGCCGGGAGACGGCGGACATGATCGCGGACATTCTTTTGAACGGTGCCGATCCGGCCTCCACGCCGGTACGGACCTTTGATAACGGTACCGCCACCATCAACACGGAAACCTGCGCGGGGCTGGGCCTTGACTTTGACGCACTCTCCCAGGCGTTTGCGCCGTACTGCACCAAAATCGCCACGCTGACGACGGCGGAGAGCTTCTCATGATCCAGATCTGAAACCGAATTCGGCAAAACGAACAGATCGCCCGGAGCCGGATGTACGACCGGCTCCGGGCAAATTCCAAAAAGCAGAAAGAGGAAAACCACCATGGATCTATCGAGTGTTCAGGGGCTGATACAGACGGCGTTGGAGCTGGGGCTGATCTGCTCCGTGACGGTATTGGCGCTGTATCTGAGCTATACGATGCTGAATGTCTGTGATCTTTCCACAGACGGCTGCTTCACGCTGGGCGCGGTGACAGGCGCGGTCACCGCAATGGCCGGGCATCCGATACTGGCGATTTTCGCGGCAATGGCTGCGGGGCTGCTGTCCGGACTGATCGTTTCCGTTTTGCAGACGCGCATGGGCATCAACAGCCTGTTGGCCGGCATCATCGTGAATACGGCGCTGTATTCCATCAACATCGCCATTATGGGCGGCGCGTCGCTGCTGAGTCTCAACAAAACGCAGACGGTGTTCTCTCTGATGAAAACCGCGCTGGCCGGCACTCCGCTGGCCGGGCAGTATAAGCTCCTGACCGCTCTCGCTGCGGCGGCGCTGATCGTCCTGTTTTTGACGCTGTTCCTCCGTACCCGAATGGGGCTTGCGATCCGCGCGACCGGCAACAACCCGGACATGGTGCGCTCATCGTCCATCAACCCGGCGATAACCACAACGATCGGCCTGTGCATTGCAGGCAGTTTCACGGCTTTGTCCGGCTGTCTGCTCGCGCAGTACCAAAAGGCGGCGGATATCAACATCGGGCAGGGCATGGTGACCATCGCACTGGCCTCGCTCCTGATCGGCAGCACCGTCCTCGGCCGCGGCGGGATCTTCCGGCGCGCGGTGGGCGCAGTTTTGGGCGCGATAATTTTCCGGTTGGTCTATACCGTCGCGCTGCGGCTGGATATGCCGGCATTCATGCTGAAGCTCGTTTCGGCTGTCATCGTCGTGCTCGCCATTTCCATTCCCTATCTTAAAACGCAGCTGCCGGTCATCCGGCGCCGAATGCAGAGAAAGGCGGACTGAGACGCATGCTGGAGCTGAAGAGTATTTCCAAAACTTTCAATCCCGGAACGGTCAACGAGAAATGCGCTCTGCACGATCTGTCGCTCAGTGTGCCGGACGGAGATTTTATCACTATTATCGGCGCGAACGGCGCCGGAAAATCCACNNCAGCGGGAGCTTTCTGACAGACAGCGGGGAGATCCTGCTCGACGGCCAAAATGTGACGTTTTGGCCGGAACACCAGCGCGCGAAAGTTATCGGCCGCCTGTTTCAAGATCCGATGCGCGGCAGCGCGCCGGGTATGACGATCGAAGAAAACCTGGCGCTTGCCGCCGGACGCGGCGGCTGGCTGGGGCAGATCCGCCGCCGTGACCGCGAATATTTCCGCGAACAGCTGCGCGAGCTGGATATGGGTCTGGAAGAC
>DBLB01000056.1 GCA_002298695.1 Clostridiales bacterium UBA735
CCATCGAGCAGGACGCCGACTCCGTCATGTTCATCTACCGCGACGACTATTACAACGAAAACTCGGAGGAAAAGAACGTCGCCGAGTGCATCGTCGCCAAAAACCGCCACGGCGAGACCGGCACGGTCAAGCTCCAGTGGCTCCCGCAGTATACCACGTTCTCGAATCTGGAGTGGAAGCATGAGGAATAATATCCTTCGCTGGTGCCGGGAAAACGCCCTGCTCTCGCCGGGTCAGTCCGTCATCTGCGCCGTCTCCGGCGGCGCAGACTCCGTCGCCATGCTGCATGTCCTGCGTGCGCTGCAATCAGAATTTGACCTGACCGTCTCCGCCGCGCACTTCAACCACCAACTCCGCGGCGCGGAATCCGACCGCGACGAAGCCTTCGTCCGGAAGCTCTGTCAGAATTGGGACGTGCCGCTCACCGTCGCCTCCGGCGACGCCGCCGCAAGGGCGCGGCAGACCGGCGAATCGCTCGAAGAAGCCGCGCGCAGCCTTCGCTATGCGTTCTTCGCCTCCCTCGGCCGGACCATCGCCACTGCCCATACCGCGGACGACAATCTGGAGACCATCCTCCTGAACCTCCTGCGCGGCACGGGCCTCACCGGCCTTGCCGGCATTCCGCCGAAGCGGGATTTTCTCGTCCGCCCCATCCTCTGCTGCACGCGGCAGGATGTGCTGGCCTATCTGGAAGCAAATCACATCCCCCACGTAGAAGACTCGACCAACGCTGCGGACGACTGCGTCCGCAACCGGCTGCGGCACAATGTCCTCCCGCTCCTGAAAGCTGAAAATCCCGCCCTTGCCGAAACGGCGCTTCGCAGCGCTCAGCTTCTCCGGCAGGACGATACCTTTCTGGATGAATTGGCCCAAACGGCGCTGCAAACCGCCAGCGCCGGACCGCTGGCGTGGCGCTGCGATGCGCTGCGCGCAGAGTCGGACGCCGTCCGCACCCGCGCCGTCCGCAAGATCCTGCAAACGATTGCGATCCGCAAGCTCTCACACACGCACATCGAAGCGGTCGACCGCCTGCTGTTCACGCAGGACCCCTCCGCCCGTGCCTCCCTCCCCGGCGGATGGGAAGCACGCCGGGAATACGGCCTGCTCCGCCTGACGCACGAATCGGACGTACCCGCATTCGCTCCCGTCCCCCTCATCCCCGGCAAGACGTCTTTCGTGCCGGAGCTCAACCTGAAGATCCGCTGCGAATTTACAAAAAACTTCACCAAAAATCATCCCGGCGCGTTCACATTTGCCTGCCGGTGTGATATGATAGACGCAATTCAGGAGCTGACGGTCCGTCCGCGCCTCCCCGGCGACGCCATGCGCCTCCCGGGCGGCCGGAAAACGCTCAAAAAACTCCTGATCGACCGGAAAGTCCCCGCCGCGCGCCGCGCGCTTGTGCCTGTGCTTGCGGACGCTTCCGGCGTTCTGGCCGTCTTCGGCCTCGGCCAGAACCTCGACCGCACCGCGATCGAGGGCGAACCGGCCCTTCTGTTTGACATTGAGAAAGATTGAAAAATAAAGAGGAGTACGCCGTATGATCAACAAAACCGATATGCTCGCAGATATTGAACGAGTGCTCGTCCCCGAGGCAGACATCCACGCCCGCATCAAAGAAGTCGGTGCCCAGATCGCCGCCGATTACCGCGGCAAATGCCCGATCCTCGTCGGCGTTCTGAAGGGCGTCGTGCCGTTCTTTGCCGAGATGGCCGCCGCCATCGACATCCCCGTCCAGGAGGATTTCATGTGCGTCACGTCGTTCGAGGGCGGCACGGAATCCACCGGCAAGCTCACCTTCCGCAAAGACATCGACCACGACATCGAGGGCCGCGACGTGCTGATCCTCGAGGACATCATCGACTCCGGCAGCACGCTGAAGATGATCGTCGAGCTCTTCCAGGCCCGCAATCCCGCCTCCGTCAAGATCTGCACCCTGCTCGACAAGCCCTCCGGCCGCAAGGTCGATCTGGCGCCGGACTATACCTGCTTCACGATCCCGGCGGCGTTTGTCGTCGGCTTTGGCCTCGATTACGAGGACTATTACCGCAATCTCCCGTACGTCGGTGTCCTGAAGCCGGCAGTCTATCAGGAGAAGTAAAGGAGAACATCATTGACGCAACAGCCGAAATCCTTCAATCTGCTGCTTTTGCTGCTCATCGGTGTACTGATTCTGGCCTCCGTCTCCGGTTCTCTGTTCGGCGATCATACGACCGCCGGACTGAGCTATTCCGAGGTGCGCGACCTGTTCGAGGCCGAGCAGGTAGAATCCTTCACGATGACCGGCAATCTGCTTTCGCTGCATCTGAACAAGCCCTTCCACGGCTCCTCGGATGTTTCGCTCCGCATCGGCGATCTGGATACGTTCCACGCCGATCTCGACCCGCTCATCACCGCGCAGCACGCCGCCGGGATCCTGACCAGCTATGACTATCAGCCGGCCAGCACGCCCTGGTACCGCACCCTGATGCCTTACCTGCTCGGTTTTGGCCTGCTGGTGCTGCTCTGGTTCTTCTTTGCCGCGCGCGCCAACGGCGGCCCCGGCGCCATGGCACAGTTTACGCATGCCAATGCGCGCTTCGGCATCCCCACCGACCAGACCGTCACCTTCCAGGACGTGGCCGGCGCAGACGAGGAAAAAGAGGAGCTCGCCGAGATCGTTGAATTCCTGCGCGACCCGAAGCAGTTCACCGCCATGGGTGCAAAAATCCCCAAGGGCGTCCTGCTCGTCGGCCCTCCGGGCACCGGCAAAACGCTTCTGGCCCGCGCCGTTGCGGGCGAAGCGGGCGTGTCGTTCCTGTCGATCTCCGGCTCCGATTTTGTCGAGCTGTATGTCGGCGTCGGCGCAAGCCGTGTGCGTGACCTGTTCGAGCAGGCCAAAAAAGTAGCGCCCGCCATCGTCTTCATCGACGAGATCGACGCCGTCGGCCGCCGCAGAGGCGCGGGTCTCGGCGGCGGACACGACGAGCGCGAGCAGACGCTCAACCAGCTTCTCGTCGAAATGGACGGCTTCTCGGCCAACGAGGGCGTCATCGTCATCGCCGCGACCAACCGTCAGGACATTCTCGATCCCGCCCTGCTCCGTCCCGGCCGCTTCGACCGGCAGATCTATGTCGGCCGTCCCGACTGGCGCGGCCGCGAGGCCATTCTGAAAGTCCACTCCCGCAACAAGCCGCTGGCCGACAATGTCAATCTGGCCTCTCTTGCCAAGGCGACCGCCGGATTTACGGGAGCCGACCTTGCAAACCTGCTGAACGAGGGCGCGCTGCTCGCCGCCCGCAAGGGCCGCCATGTCATCACGATGAAGGATCTCGAGGACGCGCTCATCAAGGTCATCGCCGGCCCCGAAAAGCACAGCCGCCTCGTCTCCGAGCATGAAAAGCGCCTGACCGCTGTGCACGAGGCGGGCCACGCCATCACCATGTACGTCCTGCCCACGCAGGATCCCGTCCACCTTATCACGATCATCCCGCGCGGCACGGCGGGCGGCATGACCATCAGCCTCCCGCAGGATGACCAGCAGTACAACACGCGCAACGAGATGTTCGAGACGATCGTCACGTTCCTCGGCGGCCGTGTGGCAGAACAGCTGCGCATGGGCGATATTTCGACCGGCGCTTCGAACGATCTTCAGCGCGCCAGCGGCATTGCCCGCGACATGGTCGCAAAGTACGGCATGACCGACGCGCTCGGCCCCGTCTCGTATGCCAGCGGCGGTGAGGTCTTCATTGGGCGCGACTACGAAAAGACGAAGTCCTATTCCGAGAAGGTCGCCGGCTCCATCGACGATGAAGTCGAGGCCATCATGCGCAAGGCATATACGGAATGCGAACGCATCCTCCGGAAAAACGCCGCAAAGCTCGATGCCGTGGCGGATTATCTCTTCGAACACGAAAACATGACCCGCGCCCAGTTCGAGGCCGTCATGGAAAATCGCGAAATTCCCTCCGGCGACGTTGCCAAAATCACCTCCTTCGAGGAAACGGACGGCCATTCCGACCAATCATCGGGCAAAATATCCAGCTGAAAACAACACTGCCTGACGCTTTGCGTCAGGCAATGTCTCTTTTTGCCCTACAGGAAGAACTTCCGCTGCAAGGACTCGCGCAGCGGCTTACAGACGGCGATGATAATCAGCATCAGCCCCAGGATCACGCCCGCCGCCAGCGGGTAAAACGACCAGAAAAACGTCTCGTGCAGCTGGAACGTCAGATTGATGAGAAACTCGATCAGAACCGCCAGCCCGCCTCCGAGGATCAATCCGCCGCCGTAAATGTACAGATATCCGGCGTGCAGATAGCGCGTCAGCGCCACGACCGCTGTCACCAGCAGCCCGATGGCCCCCGTGACCGGGAACGCGAACGACAGGAACCAGTGTCCGCCGGTCGCAAAATCGATGTAGAGCAGGTAAAGGCCGATGGCCGCAAAATCGACCGGCACAAAAATCACCGGATTCGGGTGCCGGAACCACATCGGCAGCAGGATGATGATATACAGCAGCCCAATGGCTCCCGCCGCATAGCCGGACCAGACGATCGTCCCGTTGATCCGCCAGTCGCACAGCAGCACGATCACCGCCGGCAGCAGCGCCAGCACCGTCAGCACGAACAGAATTCCGGACCGGTTCACCGCCTCCGGCCGGATCCTGCGGTCGGGCGGATAGGGCGGTTCGCCAAGCGTCCGCGGAATGTCCGGATGAAAGACCGGCGTGCCGCAAAGCGGACATTTCTTTTCACTGTCGGCGAGCTCCACGCCGCATTTCACACAATACATAATCTACGCTTCCTTTCTCACCAGCGCTGGTTGCTCTCCGCCTTGACGGGCAGCCCCAGCCGGTGCAGTACGCGGTAAAAATGGGATTCCAGTTCCGGTTCCCGCGTGTTGCGGATGAAATTGACGTACATGATCCCGTCCCAGGAGGCCACGCCGCAGTTGTAGTGCGCCTTTGCCGGCACGCCGATGATAAAATCCACCCGCGCCACATACTGTGCCATCTCCTCCGGCAGCTTCACCAGCCCGAGGTTGGACAGGCACAGGCTGGATTTGCATTCGCCGACCATATCGAACGCAATGCGCATCGCCACATTTTTGATGAACAGCGGCATCACGCGCAGCACCGGCGAACGCTCGCTCGCCACGTTCGTCGCGATTTTTGCCGCCATCTGCCGCGGGTCGTTTCCGAGGCCCATCCAGTGATGCACCAGCGAGCAGATCTCGTCAAACGTATAGTCGCCGAGGCGCGGGTCGATCTCCGGCGTCACATAGGAGGCAAAATTCCGCAGCGTCCTGCTTGGAAACAGTGTGCGCAGGTTGACCGGCAGCAGCACCTTCACCGGCTTTCTGTGCCGCCGGCGCGGCGTCTGTTCGGCCTGCAATTCACAGATGGCCTGCATCATGGCCGCCGCGATCAGCTCTGTCACGCTGACGTGATGCGCATGTGCGCAGTCCTTCACCCGGCCGACAGGAATCATCAGCGTCGTCAGATTCAAAAATCCGTCCGGCTCCGGCGTCCCCGACAGCTGATAGGCCGTCGCCTCGCTGCGGCTGGCGTGGACGCTGCCCGCATAGCGCAGGAAACTGTCCTCCAGCTCCTCCTCGTTCGGGTCCTCCAGGCGCCCGAGTACGCCGTCCGCCGCCGGGATCGAAATGCCGTATTTCTGGCAGAGATACTCCGCCACCAGTGTCTTGAGGAAAATCAGTCCGCCTGTCCCGTCGGTCACAGCGTGGAAAAACTCTACTGCGATCCGTTCCCGGTACACCAGCACGCGGAACGCGCACTTGCGCACATCGTCAAACGGCACATGTACCAGCGGATAGCTCTTTTCCTCCTCGATCGGCGGGGCCTTCGGGATCTGCTCCAGATAGTACCAGAACACGCCGCGCCGCAGCCGCACTGCGATCGACGGAAACCGCCGTACCGTCACATCCAGCGCCGCGCGCAGCACCTGCACGTCCACCGCCTCCGTCAGCGTCATAGACAGCCGGAAATAGTTGGTCCAGCCGCGCCGGCGGGCCGCCGGATAGATCTTCGCCGCGTTGTCCAGCCGCATCCAGCGCAGCTTTTTGGCCGGCGAGAGCACCCTGCTCAAAAAGCCGTTGATCGTGTCGAAATCCGACATATTTTCGCTCAGATAGTAGAGCACATAGGCATGCCAGCGCTCGGGCGCAACGATCATCTGGCTGTCGCAGCCCGCTTTTTTCAGCTTATCGTGCAGCCGCCGCGTGTCGTCGAGCATGACCTCGTCCCCGCCGACGAACAGCAGCGACGGCGGAAAGCCGCGCAGGTCGCCGAACAGCGGCGAGCACAGCGGATTCTCCGGCGTATCGGTATAGCATTTTGCGTAAAAATCGAGCAGCTCCTTCGTCATCGACGGGTCGACTTCCCGATTGGTTTCATAGCTCTCGCCGGACTGCGTCAGGTCGGTCCAGGGCGAAATCCCGATCAGTCCGCAGGGCAGCGGCAGGTGCAGCTCCCGCAGCTTCAGACACAGCGCATAGATGAGGCCGCCGCCCGCGCTCTCGCCGCAGAGCAGGATCTGCCGTGCCGGATAGCCCTTTTTCAGCAGATACCGATATGCCTCCAGCGCATCGTCCACCGCCGCAGGATAGCGGTTTTCCGGGGCCAGACGGTATGCCGCGCAGAACACGCGCACGCCGCACTCGTCGGCCAGCGTCGCTGCAAAGCCCTTCGCATATTCCAGACTGCCGCAGGTGTAGCCGCCGCCGTGCAGATAGAGCACGACGCCCTGCCGCCGCTCGTCCTTCGGCATCAGCCAGGCCCCCGAGAACTGTGCAAACGGATGGTCGCGCACGAACACGTCATGCCGGTGGATGGCCTCCATGATCTCGCCGAGCTTGTCCTGCCCTTTCCGTGTCGCCTCCAGTGACAGATTGGCCGCAATCGGCTTGAGGATGTGCAGCTGTGCCCGGACCAGCTTTGCCGGCAGTCCCATACGCATCCGCTCCTTTCTCTGCAATCGAGGCTATTATACCCGTTTTTCGCGTTCTTGTAAAGCATCGGGCACGCAGCAGCTGTGTTCTATGTGCGGTGTGCAAAAAAGCAGAGGCCGAAAGGAGCTTCGGTCTCTGCCGTTTTTGGGGGATTTTGAACCGTTCGGGAACCGCGGCGGAACCGGGCGCGAACCGTAACGGGGAACCGTAGCGGAACCGGGACGCTGCCGGGAGCGCGTCACGGCGTGAGCGCGCTGCCCTGCGTCAGCCCGTCCGCCGCAAATCGTCTCCAGATCTCGTTCAGCACGCGCCACTTGTCGGCGCTCCAGAGCGGCGCGAGCAGGTCACGCTTTGCGCCGTCTCCGGTCAAGCGGTGGATGACGACCTCCGGCGGGAGGACGGAGAGACAGCGCTCGAGGATCGTAATGTACTCGTCCAGTTCCAGGACCCGGATCCTTCCTTCCTCGTACTCCTGTGCCAGTTCTGTTCCGCGCAGGATGTGCAGCAGGTGCAGCTTGACGCCGTCTGCGCCCGCCGCGCCCACATAGCGCGCTGATGCAGCCATATCCTCCGGCGTTTCACCGGGCAGGCCGAGGATCAGATGGACGATGACCTCCGCGCCGAGGGCATGCAGATCCCGCACCGCGGCGTCGAAGACCAGCAGATCATAGCCCCTCCGGATGCGGCGGGCCGTTCTTTCGTGGATCGTTTGCAGGCCGAGCTCCACCCAGACGGGCTTGACAGCGCGCAGCCGGGCCAGCATGGCGAGGATGTCGGGGCCGAGGCAGTCCGGCCGGGTCGCGATGGAGAGCGCGGCGACGTCGTCCGTCTCCATCGCCGCGCGAAAGAGCGGTTCCAGCCGGGAGGCCGGGCCATAGGTGTTCGTATTCTCCTGAAAATAGGCGATATAGCGGGCATTTTCGGCTTTTCTGCCGAGGATATATTTTGCCTGTTCCAGTTGTGCCGGAATGGAGAGCAGGCCGGAGGCGGCAAATTCGCCGCTGCCGGTGCAGAATGTACAGCCGTGCGTTCCGATCGTGCCGTCGCGGTTCGGGCAGGTGCAGCCCGCCGAAAGCGACAGCTTGTAGACCTTGCCGCCGAAACGGGCCTTGAGCGCAGAGTTCAGATCGTGATATGTCATCGTTTGCTCCTCAGAAACAGGTTTGCGGAGAATCGGTACGTGCCGCCGGGCGGACAGAGGCGTCCGCCCCTACAGAGCATGTGCGGATTCGCCGGGGCGTTTGCGAAGAATCAGTGCGCGCTGCGGGCGGATAGGCGGGATCAGTGTTTCCTTTTTTCCTTCGCGATCTGCCGGTGCAGCCATGAAAACGCGTCGGACAGACTCCCCAGCTGATCCATCAGCCCGGACTCGACCGTCTCCGGCCCGTAGACGACCGTACCGACGTCGGTCGCGATCTCGTCCGTCGCCATCATATAGTCGAGGAAGCGCTGCTTGGATATTTTCGAATGCTTCGTCACAAAGCTGACGATCTGCTCCTGGATGCGGTTGAAATACTGATAGGTCTGCGGTGCGCCGACGACAAGTCCCGTCATGCGCACGGGATGCACGGTCATCGACGCCGTCGGCACGATCATGCTCCGCCGCGCCGAGACGGCCAGCGGAATGCCGATCGAATGCCCGCCGCCGAGCACGAGCGACACGGTTGGCTTCTTCATGCCGGCAATGAGCTCTGCAATGGCCAGCCCCGCCTCAATATCGCCGCCGACAGTATTCAGCAGAATGAGCAGGCCGTCGACCTCCTCGCTCTCCTCCACAGAGGCCAGCAGCGGCAGCACATGCTCATATTTCGTCGTCTTCACATTCTCCGGCAGCACCTGATGGCCCTCGATCTGGCCGA
>DBLB01000119.1 GCA_002298695.1 Clostridiales bacterium UBA735
TACGATGATTTCGGCTGCATCACGCGGCTGCCGATGGGCTATGCGAAGGTGCTGCGCGAGATGGGCATCCGCGCGCATGCGGTCAACCCCTATATCCCCGTGCTCTCCGGGCGGCTGAACAACCGCGACCACCGGAAGCTGATGGTGATCGACGGGAAGGCAGCGTTTACCGGCGGCGTCAATCTGGCCGACGAATATATCAATGTCACACACCCGCACGGACACTGGAAGGACTGCGGTATTCTCGTCCGCGGCGAGGCGGCGTGGTCGATGACGGCGATGTTCCTCGCGTTCTGGGATTATGTCGACCGCACGGCGGAGGACGTCGGGGCGTTCCGTCCGGACGGCGCTGCGGTGGAATCCGACGGATTTTTGCAGCCGTTTGCCGACAGCCCGCTTGACCGGGAGAACGTCGGTGCGACGATCCTGCAAAGCATGATCTCCTCGGCACGGCGCGACGTCCGGATCATGACGCCGTACCTGATTCTCGACGACCAGATGACCGCAGCGCTCTGTACTGCGGCGAAGACCGGCGTCGACGTGCGGATCGTGACCCCCGGTGTGCCGGATAAGTGGTATGTCCACGCCGTCACGCGCGCAAACTATGAAGCGCTGACAGAAGCGGGTGTGAAAATTTTTGAGTATACGCCCGGCTTTATCCACTCGAAGGTCTGTCTGGTCGATGGGCAGTACGCCGTCGTCGGTACGGTCAACCTCGATTTCCGCAGCCTGTACCTGCATTTTGAGGACGGCGTTTATCTCTGCGGCAGCGCCGCGGCCGCGGATATCCGGGCTGATTTTGAAGATACGTTCCCACGCTGCCGGCAGATCACCTATGCGTCCTGCCGCCGCACGGGCTTTGGCGAGCGGCTGGTACAGACGCTGCTGCGCCTGTTCTCACCGCTGCTGTAGACGCTGGCTGACAAAAAGGAGGCGCTGTGTAATGAATCCTGTTCTTCTGCTGGCCGCCGTGCTGCCGGCTGTTGTCCTGCTCATCCGGGTCTACCGGCTGG
The DNA here is from genome assembly GCA_002298695.1 of Clostridiales bacterium UBA735. Classification (GTDB taxonomy): domain Bacteria; phylum Bacillota; class Clostridia; order Oscillospirales; family Oscillospiraceae; genus CAG-170. The sequence continues at coordinate 1,014 of DBLB01000119.1, forward strand.
ACAAAATCGAAAAGGAGCCGCGCGGTTTGCTTTGGCGGCTGGCCGGGTTCGGCGCGCTGATGGGTGTGGCCGCAAGCGTGCTGGAAACCGGACTGCTGCGGGTGCTGCATCTCTGGATTAAGCCGGACAGCCTCTGGTTCCTGATCCTCGAAAATTTCATCGTCGTCGCGCTCATCGAGGAGCTGTGCAAGCGCTGGCCGGTCATGCGTCTGGCCTGGCGGCACCCGGCGTTTGACTACCGGTTCGATGCGGTGGTCTACTGCGTGTTCTCCGCGCTCGGCTTTGCCGCGCTGGAAAACGTGCTCTATGTGATGCAGTACGGCCTGAGTGTGGCCGTCTCGCGGGCGCTGCTCTCGGTACCGGGGCACTTCTTTTTCGCGGTCTATATGGGCATCTATCTCGGCGAGGCCAAGCAGGCCGAAAAGAATGACGAGCTCTATGAACGCGACGCACTGCTGCGCGCAAGCATCGCCGTGCCGACGCTGCTGCACGGGTTCTGGGATTTTTCGCTCAGTGTGGAATCCCGCTGGATGACACTGGCTTTCTATCTATTCGTCGTCGTATTTTTCCTCATTGCTAACCATCGGCTGGGCGTTGCGTCGGAGACGGACAACCGGTTGTGAGGCTTGTACGTGCTGTTTTATAAAGAATAACGAAAATCGTGAAAAGTTGTGCTTTTCACGATTTTTTGATAATATCGAACAAATACCGCCGACTGAATGGAAAAATTCTGGTGCTTTTGTTGCAAGCGGCGCAGAAAGCCGGTATAATGGAGGCAGAACATCCGGATACACGGCGGAAAAGGAGAGAAGTCCCATGGCGGTCTTTTTTGTCAATGGAACCGAGGTCAATGTGACCAGAAATCAGAAGCTGCTGCGCTGTCTGCGCGACGAGCTGCACCTGACAAGCGTCAAGGATGGGTGCAGCGAGGGTGCGTGCGGCGCATGCACTGTGCTCATCGACGGCGAAGCGTGCCGGGCCTGCACGCCTTCCACGGATTCGCTCGAGGGCCGTCATATCCTGACCGTCGAGGGCCTGACGGACGAGGAAAAGAAACTTTATACCTATGCCTACGGCGAGGCGGGGGCTGTACAGTGCGGCTTCTGCATTCCTGGCATGGTGATGTGTACGAAGGCGCTGCTCGACAAGAACCCTGATCCCAACGAAAAAGAGATCAAAAACGCGCTGCGCAACAATTATTGCCGCTGTACGGGCTATGTGAAGATCATCGCAGCCGTGAAACTTGCAGCGAGACTGAAGCGGGAGGGAACCGTTCCGGAACCGAGCGAAAATGACTGGCAGGTCGGCTCGAGTGTCCACCGACTGGACGTTGAGGAAAAGGTGCTCGGCACGGGTAAGTATCCCGACGATATCTATCTGCCGAATATGACCTGCGGCTCCGCCGTCCGCGCGAAATACGCGCGCGCGCGCGTCAAGGCCATCGACGCAAGCAAGGCGCTGGCCCTGCCGGGCGTCTACGCCGTGCTGACCGCCGAGGATATCCCCGGCGAAAACAAGGTCGGCCATATCAAGCACGACCAATATACGCTCATCCCCATCGGCGGCCTGACACACTATCTCGGCGACGCGATCTGTCTCGTCGTCGCCCAGAATCAGGAGACGCTGGAAAAGGCGAAGAAGCTCGTCAAGGTCGACTATGAGGTCCTGCCCACCGTCCACAGCCCGTGGGAAGCTGCGGAGGAGGACGCGCCCCACGTCTTTGATGAGGAGGGCACGAATGTGCAGGCCGTGCGCCATGTATCGCGCGGCGACGCGGCGGGCGCCATTGCCCGCTCCAAATACGTCATCTCGCAGCATTTTGAAACGCCGTGGACGGAGCATGCGTTCCTGGAGCCGGAATGCGCCGTGGCCTACCGCGACCTCGACGGCGACATCATGCTCCTGACGACCGACCAGTCCGCGCACACCACGCTGCATGAATGCTCGCTGCTGCTCGGCTCGAAGAAGATCAAGGTGCAGAACCAGCTTGTCGGCGGCGGCTTCGGCGGCAAGGAGGACATGTCGGTCCAGCACCACGCCGCGCTCATCACTTATGTGACGGGCCTGCCGGTCAAGGTGAAGCTCAGCCGCGCCGAATCGCTGCTGATCCACCCGAAGCGGCACCCGTTCTGGATGGATTTCACGATGGGCTGCGACGAAAACGGCATCATCCAGGGCGTGAAGGCGAAGGTCGTGTCCGATACCGGCGCGTTCGCCTCGCTCGGCGGCCCGGTGCTCGAGCGCGCGTGTACGCACGCCGCCGGTCCATACGCCTATGAGAATTTTGAGATCGAAGGCACCGCCTACTATACCAACAATCCCCCCGCGGGCGCGTTCCGCGGCTTCGGCGTCACGCAGACCTGCTTCGCGGTCGAGACGCTGCTGAATGAAATGGCCGACAAGGTCGGCATCTCCCCATGGGAGATCCGGATGCGCAACGCCATCCGCCCCGGCGGCGTGCTGCCGAACGGGCAGATCGTCGGCGCAGAGACCGGCCTTGTGGAGACGCTTGAGGCGGTCAAGCCCTACTACGATGCCGCCGTCAAGGCGGGCAAGCCCGTGGGCCTCGCCTGCGCGATGAAAAACGCAGGCGTCGGCGTGGGGCTTCCCGACTACGGCCGCTGCAAGCTGATCGTCGAGGAAGACGAAAAGCTGCACATCTATTCCGGCGCATCCTGTATCGGGCAGGGACTCGGCACCGTCCTCGTCCAGATGACGGTCACGAACACGCCGCTGCAGCGCGAGCAGATCGTCTATGAACGCTCGAACACGTGGATCGCGCCGGACTCCGGCGACACGTCCGGCTCCCGCCAGACGATGATCACCGGCGAAGCCTGCCGCCGCGCGTGTGAGCTGTTCACCGCTGCGCTCGAGGGCCACACGATGCACGACCTGATCGGGCAGGAATTCTACGGCGAATATTACGCGAAGACCGACCCGCTCGGCGCGAACAAGCCGAACCCCGTCTCGCACGTGGCCTA
>DBLB01000027.1 GCA_002298695.1 Clostridiales bacterium UBA735
CGGATATACTGCACGGCCGCCGCCGAATGCAGGCCGAGACCGCCCGCCGTGTCGCGCAGGAAGCACGCGATGCAGAAGCCCATGTTCTTCGGGTTCCCGAACAGGACCAGCAGCGACGCGATCACGCCGATGATGAGCCCGGCGAAGATCATATTCCGCTTTTCGTGTTTCAGTGTCATACTATCTTACTCCTTTTTCTCGCTTTTTCTCGTTCTCTCTTTTCGAGAATATCGCTATCTGTATTGTAAAATATCCCCTCGCAAAAGTCTAATTGCAAAACCGGATAAGGATCTCGCGCTTATCAGAAATTCCGATCAATATTCGGCATTCCCGAAAAAATCCGATCAATTTGATATTCCGATAAGTACATGCTAAAATAAAATAAATTCGCAAAAAGGGGGCCGTCCCATGCCCATCTATCTGGACAACGCCAGCACCACCTATCCCAAGCCCGCCTGCGTTGCGCAGGCAATGCTGGAGTATCTGACGCGCTGCGGCAGCAACGTCTCGCGCGGCGGCTACCGTTCCGCTTACGCGGCGGAGGAGCTTGTCTTTTCCACGCGCGAGCGCCTCGCCGCGCTCTTCTGTGCGCCGGACTGCAAATGCGTCTGCTTCACGAAAAATGTTACCGAAAGCCTCAACGTCCTGCTCAAGGGATTTCTCCGTCCCGGCGACCACGTGCTCGTCTCGTCGATGGAGCACAACGCCGTCATGCGTCCGCTCCGGCAGCTCGAGGCGCAGGGTGTCTCGTTCTCCCGCGTTCCCTGCCGCCCGGACGGTACCCTGATCTTCGAGGCCATGGAGGCGCTTGTGCAGCCGAACACCCGCCTTGTCGTCATGACCCACGCCAGCAACGTCTGCGGCACGCTCCTGCCGCTTGCGCAAGTCGGCGCGTTCTGTCAGGCGCACGGCCTCCGCTTCTTTGTCGACAGCGCGCAGACCGCCGGCGTCTTCCCCATCGATATGGAAGCCATGCACATCGACGCCCTCGCCTTCACAGGCCACAAGGGTCTGCTCGGCCCGCAGGGCATCGGCGGCTTCGCCCTCCGTGAAGACCTGGCCGTCGAGCTGACGCCGCTGATCGCGGGCGGCACCGGCAGCCTCAGCCATACCGAGCTCATGCCGAACTTCCTGCCGGACCGTTTCGAGGCCGGGACGATGAATCTTCCCGGCATCGCCGGGCTTCACGCCGCGCTCGCCTTCCTCACGGACACCGGCCTGGACGCCATCCGCGCACATGAGCTTGCCCTGACGGACCGTTTCCTCTCCGGCCTCACACCGCTCTGCGCAGAGGGCCGTGTCAAACTGCTCGGCCTCCCCGGCATAGAGGGCCGCGCGGGCGTCGTCTCCATTCAGACGCCGGAGCGCGAGCTTGCAGAGATCGCCTTTGCGCTGGACGACCGCTTCGGCATCCAGACCCGCGTCGGCCTCCACTGCGCCCCCGCCGCACACCAGACGCTCGGCTCCTTCCCCACCGGCTCCATCCGCTTTTCCTTCGGCTATTTCAATACGGAAGCCGACGTGGACGCGGCCCTCGCCGCGCTCGACACCCTGACAAAGGAGGCGTCCCATGGACTTTAAGCAGCTCCGTTCCTTCGTCGCCGTGGCCGACTGTGGCTCGTTCACACAGGCCGCCGCCCGGCTCTATACCTCGCAGCCCACCGTCTCGGCCCACATCCGCCAGCTCGAGGACGAACTGCACCAGCGCCTGTTCCTGCGCACCACCAAAACGCTCTCCATTACGCCGCACGGGCGGGAGCTCTATGAATACGCAGTGCAGGTGCTCTCCATGCAGGAGCAGCTGTTCGCCGGCTGGCAGCAGGACGGGCAGTTCATCACCCTCGGCGCGTCCACCATCCCCTCGGCCTACATTCTGCCGGAACTGCTGCCAGCCTTCCGCGCACACTGCCCGAAGGTATCGTTCCGCATCCATCAGAGCGACAGCGCCGGCATCCTGCGCGGCCTGCGCAGCGGCCGGTTTGAGCTCGGCCTTGTCGGCGTGGACGCCCCGGAGGACGATCTGGTCTTCACGCCGTTTTACCGGGACGCCATGGTGCTCATCACCCCGCCCGCAGCGGCCTTTTCTGCCGCCGCGGCAGAGGGCATCCCCCCGGAAACGCTCCTGCGCACCCATCCGCTTCTCCTCCGCGAACCCGGCAGCGGCAGCCAGAAGTGCGTCGACGCCTATTTCCGCGCCGCCGGGCTGGACGCCGCCTCGCTCCGCGTCGCCGCCCGCCTGAACGATCAGGAGAGCATCAAAAATCTCGTTGCCGCCGGCCTCGGCATCGCCGTTGTCTCGGAAAAGGCCGTGCAGCGCGAGCGCAAACGCGGCGACCTGCTGGTCTTCCCGCTGCCGGATGATGCCGCAGCCCGCAGTCTCTGCCTCGTCTCCCGCCGCGGCGACTGTCTCCAGCCGGAAACGCAGCGTTTTTTCGACTTCGCCGCCCAGTTCTACCCCCGCAGCAGCTGAACGTTCCCCTTCTCCGTCCATTCCAGCCGCAGCGGAAAAAGCCGTCCCCTGGGGAAGGTGCCGAGCAGAGCGAGGCAGATGAAGGCCGGGGCGCATTCTCCGTTTTCCCCCGCGCTCCATTTCCATTGGAAAGCTTTGCGCCCCTGCGCATCTTCCGCTTTCTGCACTGCATCCCGAAAATCAATCGCTTCCGATACAAAAAGTGCCGGTTCGTCCAAACCGGCGCTCCATTTTCATTCCTCAATCTTTTTGCAGCTCCGCCTGGCGTGCGGCATAGAGATAGGCGTTTTTATAGTCCTCCGTCTCCCGGCAGCAGAGCTCCATGGTGTGCCAGAGCTCGCGCAGCAGAATCTGCGGCAGCGGTTCCAGCGCCTCAGCCTGCTGTAAATAGAGCAGCGCATTTTCATACTGCTCCTTCTTACCGGCAATGCGTCCGCGCAGGATCAGATATTCCGCCCGCTGTGCCTCCGGCAGCTCTGCAATAGACCAGATCTCGCGCTCGGCAGCCTGTAAATGCTCCTGCTCCAGATGATACCGCGCCATCAGCAGATGATAGCCGACGTCCTCCGGGGCCAGCAGGTATTGTTCCCGATAGGCCGCAATGGCCTCGTCCTGCTGCGCCGGGGCGGCGCTCCGCGCCAGCACCGCCAGCGCGCGCAGCGAAATATCCTCCTGCGCATACAGGCAGCGCCGGTTCCACTCCAGCGCCCGCGCGGCATAGCGCGCAGCGTCACGAAACGCCTCCCGCAAAAGTGCCTGCTGCGCAAAGGAAATGGCGGAGCGTGCCAGCAGAAGCAGCTCCTCGTCCGAGGCCGCGGCCTCCTCCGGTTCCAGCAGTGCCAGACATGCGGCATATTCCCCCTCGCGCAGCATCGCGCGCGCCCGCGGCAGCCGCTGCGCCGCGGCATCGGAGGTGTCATCCGCCAGCAGCCAGCTCACCGTGACGCCCAGCCGTACCGCCAGATAGTCCAGTGTTTTCATGCTCGGCGCGGCGAGATCGTTTTCCAGCTGTGAGAGCATGTTCCGCGTGATCCGGTCGCCGGCAGCCTGCCGCTGCGTCAGTCCGGCCTGCTGCCGCGCCTGCCGCAGCTTCTGTCCAAGCGTCATCGCGTCCCTCCGTCATCCCGTTCTCAGAAAAATCCGCCGGCAGCTCCATACTGCATTCACCACTGCTTCGGCGTCAGAATGCCGCGCACGTCCACAATGGCGTGGCGCGGACACTTGACCGCGCACTGCCCGCAGCTGAGGCAGATACTCTCGTCAATCTGCGAGAGATTGTCCGCAACGGCGATCGCACCCGCTGGACACGCCTTTGCGCACAGGCCGCAGCCGATGCAGCTGACCTCGCAGACCTGCCGCGCAAGCTTGCCGACATCGCGGTTCGAGCATTTGACGACGATGGGATTCAGCCGGTCGTGGATGGAGATGACCTCGCGCGGACATTCCTTCGCGCACTTGCCGCAGCCGATGCAGCATTCCTTGTCCACCTCGGCGACACCAAGGGCACCCAGCTCAATGGCCTCAAACGGACAGACGCTCACGCACACGCCGCAGCCGACGCAGCCATATTGGCACTCCGCCGTCGCGCGGCAGCCGCCCGAGCAGGCCACAACTGCAAATTTCGGAGACGGTTTTTTCAGCTTTGCCATGTCTTACGCCTTCCTTTCATACGGGGTGTCTGCCAGCGGCAGTCTGGTACGGCGCTCGCCGTCGTACCGGAAATAGGCGTCGGCGATGGCCGGAGCCGTCGGGATCGAGGTGATCTCGCCGATGCCGATCGCGCCGCAGGCAACATCAAGGCCCGGCTTATCAATGACAATCGCCTTGATCTCCGGAATTTCATGCGCCCGGAACAGGCCGAGCTGGCCGTATTTTTCGATGGGTCTGCAGTTTTCGTCGATCGGGTACTGCTCGCGCAGCGCATAGCCCATGCTCATGACGACGCCGCCCTCGATCTGTCCCTCGCAGGACTTCGGGTTGACGGCCTTGCCGACGTCGTGCGCAGCGACCATCTGCTCCACGCGGCCGGTCTTCGGGTTCAGCACGCACAGCTGCGTCGCGTAGCCGTAGGCCACGTGCGAGACGGGGT
>DBLB01000172.1:0-5270 GCA_002298695.1 Clostridiales bacterium UBA735
CCTGTTCATCGCCTTCATCGGCATGCAGAACGTGCATCTGGTCATTGGCAATTCTTCGACGCTGGTCAGCCTCGCTTCGTTCAACCTTCGTTCTGAAAGTGTAACGTGGGCCACGATTTTCCCGCTGCTGCTCACGGTCATCACGGTCTTTGCCATCGGTGCGATGGCGAAGAAGAAGGTCAAGGGCGCGGTCCTGTGGGGCATCCTCGGCTCTGCCGTCCTGTATTATGTCATTGGTTTGCTGACCGTCCCCGGTTTCTTTGCAGACAAGGTCCAGCCGAACCTGACGAGCGATTTCTTCGCTGCCTTCAAGGACTTCGGTACGCAGGCAGTCGGAAAGGTCTTCACCGAAGGCTTTGACTTCTCTGCTTACATCGCGGCCAACGGTTCTGGCAATTTCATTATCATGTTCCTGACCTCGATGCTCGCGTTCTGCATGGTCGATATGTTCGATACGCTCGGCACACTGTATGGCGCCTGCGCCTGCGGCAACATGCTGACCAAGGAAGGCAACGTCCCCAACATGAACAAGGCCATGCTGGCTGACGCGGTTGCGACCTGTGCCGGCGCTGCCTGCGGCACGTCCACCGTTACCACCTTCGTCGAGTCCTCTGCCGGCGTCGCCGAAGGCGGCCGCACGGGTCTGGCCTCTATGGCGACCGCGGCCCTGTTCTTCATTGCGATGTTCCTCGCACCGGTTGCCAAGCTCATCCCGACCTATGCCTGCTCTGCCGCGCTGATCTATGTCGGTGTGCTCATGATGGGCAACGTGAAAAACATTGCATGGGATGATCCGGCAGATGCGGTTATCGGCTTCCTGACGCTGGCCATCATGCCGCTGACCTACAATATCTCCTACGGTATTGCGTTCGGCCTGATCTCCTACGTGTTCATCAAGATCTTCACCGGCAAGATCAAGGAAGTCAATGTCGGCACCTGGATCATCACGATCCTCTTCGCCCTGATGTTCTTCCTGACCCACTAAAATCAAGACGGAATCCCCGGCAGGCCCAGCCTGCCGGGGATTTTTTTTCGGTGATCCGGTGCATGCGGCCGAACGGGGGCGTCCGCCCCTACAGGGCGGGGGAATTTCGGGGCGCGCGGAGAGGGGGGATGGGCAGGGGATGCCTGTTAATGGTCGGATTTCAGGCCGGCGCCGCACATGGTGATGAGCGTGTCCGGCGTCTTGCCGTAGAGGCGGCAGTATTCAAGATAGGCCGCATAGTTCGCTGCCGTCGTGTGCTCGCAGTAGACGCCCTTCCGCGCCAGTGCCGTGCGCGCGTCCAGAATTTTGTTCTCCGGCGCGTGGACAAAGCGGACGCTGTGCTTTCTTGCGAGGGAGAGAATTTCTTCGCCGCGCATCGGCTTGCCGATGGCGATGCCCTCGGCAATGGTCGGCGTGGGCGTGACGGCCTCGGGCTGCGCCTCGCCCTTTTCTGCCGCGCGCAGCAGCGGGTCGCAGTTCTGGCTTTGCAGGGCGATGATCTGCGGAAAATGGTCGATCACACCGCTTTTTTCCAGGTGTTCGAGTGCATACATGACCCCGAGGAAGAGCGTCCCGTTGCCGACCGGAACGACAAGGTGCGCGGGAATTCGGCCCAACTGCTCATAGACCTCGTAGATGTATGTCTTTGTGCCCTCGTAGAAAAAGGGGTTATAGACGTGGTTCGCGTAGTAGACGCCCTCCTGCTCGACCTTTGCACGGCAGACGTCGGCACAGTGGTCGCGCGTGCCGGGCACGACGGTGCAGACCGCGCCGTGCGCGCGGATCATGTCGATCTTCTTGGGACTTGTCCCCTCCGGGACGAAGATCTCACAGGCGATGCCGGCTTTCGCACAGTAGGCCGCGACGGCGTTGCCTGCGTTGCCGCTCGAATCCTGCACGACCCGGTCCACGCCGATGGCCTTGCAGTGCGCGACGAGCACCGCCGCGCCGCGGTCCTTGAACGACAGCGTCGGCATGAAGTAGTCCATCTTCAGCAGCACATTTTCATCCAGCCGGACGATCGGCGTCATGCCCTCACCCATGGTAACGCCGCGCCACGCCTCGCCGTCCAGCGCCATGAATTTCCGATAGCGGAACTGACTCCATTCGTGTGTGTCGATCTCGCCGGGGTCAAATTCCGGCGGCTGGAACTCCAGCTTCCAGAGGCCGCCGCAGTCACAGCGCGCGCTGCACGTGGCGGCCGATTCCGTGCGGCCGCATCTGCTGCAAACAAAGTTCATCGGGATCCCTCCTTTTTTTTCAGTATATAGAATAAATTCTATAATGTCAAGAATGATATATAATTATTTATATGATTTTTATCCCCCCGGGGAGCTTCAATTCTCCGCGTCCGTCTGCTAGAATACATGCAGCGCCGGGCTGAAGTCCGGCAGCCCTGGGCCGAAGCCCGATTTTTCTGGAGGAATCATGAAAAAATTTCTGGCGGCGCTTCTGGCGCTCACCATGCTGCTGTCACTGGCAGCCTGTGCAAAAACCACCGACACCACCAATTCCAACACTGCCGCCCCGTCTGACGCGGCGCAGACCGCAGAATCCGACAGTGCGGAGACCACTACGCTGACCTACGGTTCGGCGGACTACACCCGCATCAACCCGGCCATGGACGAGCACGGCGAGATCAACCTGCTGCTCTTCGACGGCCTGACCGCCCACGACGGCGAGAACAACGTCGTGCCCGGTCTGGCCGAGACGTGGGAGCTGGACGAGGCAACAAACACGTATACGTTCCACCTGCGGGAAAACCTCACGTGGCACGACGGCGAGCCGGTCACGGCGAGCGACGTGAAATTCACGATCGAGGCGATCATGGACCCCGAAAACGGCTCGGAAAACGCGCCGAACTTTGAGGACGTCGAAGAAATTACCGTCACGGACGACCGTACGGTCTCGTTCCGCCTCTCCGCGCCGAACGTCGCGTTCCTCGATTATATGACGATGGCCGTCCTGCCGGAGCATCTGCTCGCGGGCGAGGACTGGCAGGAATCGGATTTCTTCCGCGCGCCGGTCGGCACAGGCCCCTACAAGCTCGAACGCTGGGACGTCGGACAGGCCATCATCCTGACGAAAAACGAGAATTATTACAAGGGTGCGCCGAACATCGACCGTATCGTCTTCAAGATCGTCCCGGACGACAACGCGCAGGCCATGCAGCTGGAATCCGGCGAGCTCGATCTCGCGCTGCTCGACCCGAAGAACGCCGCGCAGTTTGCGGGCAAGGACGGCTATACCTGCTACGACATGAAGACGAGCGATTACCGCGGCATCCTCTTCAACTTCTGGAATGACTACTGGACGGAGAACCGCGACATTATCCCCGCGATCTGCTATGCCATCGACCGGCAGGCCATCGTGGACTCCGTCCTGCTCGGACAGGGTATGCCCGCTTACGGACCGCTGCAGCGGAACGTCTACAACAATGAGAATGTCGAGCATTACGACTATAACCCCGAAAAGGCGAAGCAGATCCTGGAAGATGCGGGCTGCACGATGGGTGAGAACGGCTACTACGAGCGAAATGGCGCGGAGATCGCGTTCACGATCAGCGTCATGTCCGGCGAGCAGGACCGCATCGACATTGCCCAGGCAGCCGCACAGCAGCTGCGCGAGGTGGGCATCCACTGCACCGTGGACATCCCGGCCGTCATGGACTGGGGCGGCCAGATGGCGTGTCTGATCGGCTGGGGCAGCCCGTTTGACGCGGACGACCACACCTATAAGGTCTTCGGCACGGACAAGGGCGCGAACTACTCCGGCTACTCGAACGCCGAGGTCGACGAAGCGCTGACCCGCGCGCGCGAGTCGAGCGACCCCGAGGTGCGCAAGCAGTATTACGACGAATTCCAGGTCGCGCTGGCAAATGACCCGGCTTACGCCTTTATCTGCTACATCGACGCGAACTATGTTGCGACCAGCCGCCTGCATGGCATCGACGCGGACACCGTCATGGGACACCACGGGGTCGGCATTTTCTGGAATGTCGAGACGTGGACGCTCGACTGAGTATGTGGATTCCCGCTGCGGCAGGGCCGGGCGGACAGGGGCGTTTGCCCCTATAATGGCCTTTTACCATACTGCAAACATCCCAATTTATTGATAGAAACCGGCGAACACAGGGAGCGGCGACGCTCCCTGCGTTTGCCGTCTGTGAGGAACGCTATGGCGGAACTTCTGGAAGTCAAAAATCTGTCCGTGACCTACGCCTCGCCGCAGGGCAGCGTGCAGGCCGTGCGCGGCGTCAGCTTTTCGCTGCATCCCGGCGAGGTGCTGGCCGTGGTAGGCGAGAGCGGCTGCGGCAAGAGCGCGATGTGCCGCGCCATTCTGCACCTTCTGCCGGCGTCTGCCCGCGTTTCCGGTGAAGTTCTGGTTCACGGCACGGACATTCTGCCCTACGGTGCGCGCGAAATGCGCCGCCTGCGCGGCAGCGTCTTTTCCATGGTGTTTCAGGATCCGATGACCGCCCTGAACCCCACCATGACCGTCGGCGCGCAGATCGCCGAGGCCGTCCGCCTCCACGACCGCAAAGCCCCGCGCGAGGCCGTTTCGGCGCGCGTGGAGGAGCTGATGGCCCTCGTCGGCATTGACCGGGCGGCGGAGCGGATGCATGCTTATCCGCACCAGTTCTCCGGTGGCATGCGGCAGCGGGCCGTCCTCGCCATCGCGCTGGCCGGAAACCCGCAAATTCTCTTTGCCGACGAACCGACGACGGCGCTCGACGTGACCATTCAGGCGCAGATCCTCGACCTCCTGCGCGACGTGCAGCAGAAGCTCGGCACGGCGACGGTGCTCGTTTCGCACGACCTCGGCGTCGTCGCACGTGCGGCGGACCGCGTGGCCGTGATGTACGCGGGCCGGATCGTCGAGATCGGCACGGCGGAGGAGGTCTACTACGATCCGCGCCACCCCTATACCTGGGCGCTGCTGCGGGCGCTGCCTGCGCTGGCAAAGCACGGCGAACCGCTCTATACCATCCCAGGTATGCCGCCCACGCTCATCGACCCGCCGCCCGGCGACGCCTTTGCCGAGCGTAACGAATATGCCCTCGGCATCGACTATCGTGAGATGCCGCCGATATTCCGCATCACCGACACCCACTACGCGGCCACCTGGCTGCTTGACCCGCGCGCGCCGAAAATCGCGCCGCCCGTGGAGGAACTCTGGCATGGATAACGACATTCTGCTCTCCGTCGAGCATCTGATGCACCGCTTCCCGCTGACGAAGACCGTCTCCGTCCGCGCGCTGGACGATCTGTCCTTTTCCGTGCGT
>DBLB01000172.1:5318-13060 GCA_002298695.1 Clostridiales bacterium UBA735
GTCCGGTTCCGGCAAATCGACGGCGGCGCGCTGCATCATGAACCTCTGCCGCCCGGACGAGGGACATATTTTCTATCAGGGCATCGATGTGACCGACCGCGCACAGTGCCGCGCGCACCGGACGCTGCTGCAAACCTCGCGGCAGATGATTTTTCAGGACTCCGCCTCCAGCCTCGACCCGCGCATGCGCGTGGCCGACCTGATCGCCGAGCCGCTGCGCATCGCGCACAGAAGCACCCCGCGCGGCAGCGCCCGCGCCGAGGCGGCGTTCCAGATGAAATATGTCGGCCTCGACCCGCTCTATCTCGACAAATACCCGGCGGAGCTGTCCGGCGGTCAACGGCAGCGCGTGGCCATTGCACGCGCGCTTTCCATGGAGCCGGAGCTGCTCGTGGCCGACGAGCCGGTCTCCTCGCTCGACGTGTCCATTCAGGCGCAGATCGTCAATCTCTTCCGCCACTTGCAGGCGGAGCATGGCTTCACGTTCCTCTTCATTGCGCACGACCTTTCTATGGTGCGCTATCTCTGCGACCGCGTCGGCGTGCTCTACCGCGGCAAGCTTGTCGAGTGCGCCCCGACGGAGGAGCTGTTCACCCATCCGCTGCATGGCTATACGCGCGCGCTGCTCTCCGCCATTCCGCTGCCGGACCCCATCCGGGAGCGGGCGCGGAAGCTGATCGCATTTGAGGATGCGGAGTTTGACCGCAGCGGCGCGCTGCGCGAGGCCGCGCCCGGACATTTTGTGCTGGAAGGAGGCGCAGAGACTTGAAATCAGACCGTCTGCCGCTCCGATTGCTGCGCGCGCTGCTGCGGTTTGCCGTGAGCATTCTGCTGCTCTCGCTGCTGACGTTCGTCATTGCGCGTCTGGCCCCCGGCGACCCGCTGCGCGCCTACTACGGCGACCGCGTGGAAAAAATGAGCGTTTCCGAGCGCGCGCAGGCCGAACATCGCCTCGGCCTCGACCGGCCGATTCCCGTGCAGTATGAAAAATGGCTGCAAAATGCGCTGCGCGGGGATTTCGGGATCTCGTACAAATATAAGATGGATGTCCTCGCGGTCATCCGTGCGCGCATTCCCTACACGCTCCGCCTCGGCGGTATCGGCTTTCTGCTGGTCTTTTTCGGTGCGCTGGGCCTCGGTGTCTTCTGCGCGCGGCACGAGGGGAGCGTGCCGGACCGGGCCATTTGCAGACTCGGCACCGTGATGAGCTGCGTGCCCGAGTTCTGGCTTTCGCTGCTGCTGCTCCTGATTTTTGCGGTGCAGCTCCGCTGGCTGCCGAGCTCCGGAGCATACAGTGTCGGCGGAGGGGACGACTTTGCCGACCGCGTGCGCCATCTGATCCTGCCGGTGACGGTCGTCGTCCTTGGCCATCTCTGGTACTATGCCTACCTCGTGCGCAGCCGCCTGCTGGAGGAGATCCGCGCCGACTATGTCCTGCTCGCCCGCGTCAAGGGCGTGCCGGAGCGGCGGATCCTCCTGCGGCACTGCCTGCGAAATGTCCTCCCGGCCTATCTTTCCATCATGGCCATCTCCGTGCCGCACATTCTCGGCGGCACCTACATCGTGGAGAGCGTTTTTTCCTATCCCGGCCTCGGGACGCTCAGCTACGAGAGCGCACAGTATCAGGACTACAATCTGCTCATGGTGCTCTGTATCCTGACCGGTGCAGTGGTGATCGTGTGCAATCTGCTGGCGCAGGCGATCAATCTGCGCATCGACCCGCGGCTGCGGGAAAGCGAGGTGACGGACGATGCAGGATGATTTTCAGATCGTCGGCTCGCGCCCACGCCCGCCGCAGCCCGCGCACAGAGCGCCCTGGTACCGCGGCAAGCCGCTTGCGGCGCTGGCGTTTCTGGCGCTGCTCGTGCTCGGCTGTCTGCTGGTGCCGCTGTTTCTGCCGGGCGAGGCCGGCCATATGAACCTCGCCCGATGCAGCGCCGCGCCGTGCCGGGAGTTCCCGTTCGGGACGGACGCCATGGGCCGCGACATCTTCGCGATGATCTGGTCCGGCGGGCGCGTCTCCCTCGCCATCGGCTTTCTGGCGACGGCTGTCTCCGGCTTTCTCGCTATCGTGGTCGGCAGCCTGAGCGGCCTGCTCGGCGGTGCGGCCGACCGGCTGCTCATGCGCGCGTCGGAGCTGCTGCTGAGCATTCCGGAGCTGCTGCTCATCCTCCTGCTCCAGGCCATCCTCGGCGAGGCCAGCGTCTGGAGCCTGTCCCTGGTCATCGGCGTCACGAGCTGGGCCGGCATTGCCAAGGTCGTCCGTACCGAGGTGCGCCGTCTGCGCACGAGCGAATACGTGCTGGCCGCGCGCTGCATGGGCGGCGGATTTTTCCACATTCTGTTCCGCCATCTGACGCCGAATTTCCTGCCCTCCATCCTGTTCATGCTTGTCATGAACGTGCGCAGCGCCATGCTGGCTGAGTCTACGCTGAGCTTTCTCGGCCTCGGATTGCCGCTGGAGATCGTCTCCTGGGGCAGCATGCTCTCGCTTGCACAGCAGGCCCTGCTGACGGACAACTGGTGGAGCATTGTGATCCCCGGGGCCTTCCTGGCCGTGACGCTGCTCTGCGTTACCGAGGCGGGAAATGCCATCCGGCACGGGCACGAGGTGCACAGATTCTGATTGGAAAACGCGGCGCACCGTGCTATACTGAAGAAAAAAGGAGCTGAGACCCATGAAAATTCTGGTGATGGACGCCCAGGGCGGCGGCGTCGGCCGGCAGGTCGTGTCCGCAGTCCGGAAACGATTCCCGCAGGCCGTCATCACGGTCGTCGGGACCAATTCCGCGGCCACTGCCGCCATGCTGAAGGCCGGGGCCGACCGCGGCGCGACCGGCGAAAATGCCGCCGTCGTCTGCTGCCGGGATGCGGAGGTCATCGTCGGCCCGGTCGGCATTGTGATCGCCGACGCCATGCTCGGCGAGGTCACGCCGCGGATGGCCGCCGCCGTCGGGCAGAGCGCGGCGCGCCGCATCCTCATCCCGGTCAACCACTGTGACAACTTCATCGTCGGCGTGGCCGATCTCGGCATGACCCGGCTGATCGACGCCGTGGTGGAGGAGCTCGGCCGCGTGTACCCGGGGGTATAACAGGGGTTGACACGGTTCCGCCCGATATGCTAGAATGTCGGAGAAATGGGGCGCACGAAGCGTCCTTCCGGACAGAAGTCCGTTTCTCCGGCAAAATACGGCGAAAATGTATGTTTGGAAGGCATACGATCCCAGAAGGGGTCGTATGCCTTTTTTGAATTGTGAGGGATTTTTGTGGATCTGAATGAATTTTTTGCGGCCCACCCGAAAGCGGCGCTCGGCTTCTCCGGCGGGGTGGACTCATCCTATCTGCTCTATGCCGCGCTGCACTGCGGCGCGGACGTCCGGCCCTACTATATCAAGACGGCGTTTCAGCCGGAATTTGAATTTGCCGACGCGCAGAGACTGTGCCGCCAACTCGGCGCGGAGATGACGGTGCTGGAGCTCGACGCGCTGGCGGATCCGGCAGTCGCTGCCAATCCGGCCAACCGCTGCTACTACTGCAAGACGGCCCTGTTCGGCACGCTGGCAAAGCGTGCCCTGGCCGACGGCTATGCGGTGCTGCTGGACGGCACGAACGCCTCCGACGACGCGGGCGACCGCCCAGGCATGCGGGCGCTGCGGGAGCTTTCGGTGCTCTCGCCGCTGCGGGAATGCGGCCTGACCAAGGCGCGCATCCGGGAGCTTTCGCGTGAGGCCGGCCTGTTCACCTGGGACAAGCCCGCCTACGCTTGCCTTGCCACGCGCGTGCCGGCCGGGGAGACCATCACGGCGGAAAAGCTGGCAAAAACGGAGCGCGCCGAGGCGTATCTCTTTTCCCTCGGCCTGACGGACTTCCGCGTGCGCTATTTTGCGGGCGCAGCGCGCATCCAGGTGCCGGAGGCGCAGCTGCCGCTGCTGCTGCAAAACCGGACAAAAATTTTGTCAGAGCTCAAAAAAGTTTATCCGGCAGTCCTGCTGGATCTGGAGGTGCGGGGATGAGCGAACACATCCGTCAGACGCTCGAGGCGGTGCGCGCGGGCACAATGTCCGTCGACGACGCGGTTTTGCAGCTGAAAAAAGCGCCGTTTGAAGACCTCGGCTATGCCAAGGTCGACCTGCACCGCGCCCTGCGGCAGGGGGCGGCCGAGGTGATCTACGGCGCGGGCAAGACGGCCCCGCAGATCGCCGGCATTGCCGCCCATCTGCAAAGCCGCGGCGTCAGCCCGATCCTGATCACCCGGCTTTCCGCGGAATCCGCCGCCGAAGTCGCCAAAACCGTCCCGCTGGACTACCGCGCGGACGCGAAGCTCGGCATCGTCGGGGCGATGCCTGCGCCGGACGGCGACGGCACGGTCGTCGTTGCGACCGGCGGTACGTCCGACATCCCGGTCGCCGAGGAGGCTGCCGTGACCGCCGAGGTACACGGCAGCCGCGTCGTCCGGCTGTACGACGTGGGCGTCGCCGGGCTGCACCGGCTGCTGGCCCATACGGACGAGCTGATGTCCGCCCGGGTCATTGTGGCCGTTGCGGGCATGGAGGGCGCGCTGCCGAGCGTGATCGGCGGTCTGGTCGACTGCCCGGTCATCGCCGTGCCGACGAGCATCGGCTACGGCGCGAGCTTCGGCGGCGTGACGGCACTTCTTTCCATGCTCAATTCCTGCGCCAGCGGCGTGAGCGTCGTGAACATCGACAACGGTTTCGGCGCGGGGTATCTTGCCAACAGGATCAACCATCTGGGGGGAAAATCATGAGAACCATTTATCTCGACTGCGGCATGGGCGCGGCGGGCGATATGCTGACGGCGGCGCTGCTGGAGCTGCTGCCGGACCGCGCGGCAGTTCTGGACAGGCTGAATGCGCTCGACCTGCCGGGGATCGTCTTTACGGCGGAGCAGGCCGCCCGATGCGGCATCACGGGCACGCATGTCCACGTCCTGGTCCACGGAGAGGAGGAAGGCCATGAGCACCACCATGGTCACGAACAGGAGCATGTGCATGGCCATGAACATCATCACCACACCGGCCTGCATGAGATCGAGCACATTCTCTCGCACCTGTCCGTGCCGGAGGAAGTGCGCGCCGACGCGCTGGCTGTCTATGGCCTGATCGCGGACGCGGAAAGCCGCGTCCACGGCGTCCCGGTCGATCAGATCCATTTCCACGAGGTCGGCACGCTCGACGCGCTGGCCGATGTGGTCGCCGTCTGCCTGCTGCTGCACGAGCTTGCGCCGGAGGCTGTCTGCGCTTCGCCGGTGCACGTCGGCAGCGGTCAGGTGCGCTGTGCGCACGGCATTCTGCCGGTACCTGCCCCGGCGACGGCACTGCTGCTCGAGGGCATTCCCTGCTATGGCGGAACCATACGCGGCGAGCTCTGCACGCCGACCGGCGCGGCGCTGCTGCGCCATTTTGTGACGGACTTCGGGCCCATGCCGCCCATGCGCGTCGAGGCCATCGGCTACGGCATGGGGACGAAGGAGTTTGAGGCGGCCAACTGCGTCCGCGCTCTGCTGGGGCAGACCGAAGCTGGCGCCGGCCGTGTTGTGGAGCTCTGCTGCAATCTGGATGACATGACGGCGGAGGAGATCGGCTTTGCGATGGAGCGGCTGTTCGAGGCGGGTGCGCTCGACGTCTATACGACGCCCATCGGCATGAAGAAAAACCGCCCCGGCACGCTTTTGACCTGCATGTGCCGCGAGGCACAGCGCGAATCCGTGCTTCAGGCGCTCTTCCTCCATACCACGACGCTCGGCGTCCGCAGTGCCGTCTGCGACCGCTGGACGCTGGAGCGCAGCGAAGCGATTGTCGAAACCTCCTCCGGCCCGGTTCGCGTCAAGCGCGCCTCCGGCTGGGGCGTGACGCGGGAAAAGGCGGAATTTGAAGATCTGGCTCGCATCGCCCGCGCCGAAAACCGCTCGCTCCGCGACGTCCGGGACATGCTGGCGGCCGCTCCGGCGGCAGAGCGGAAGCCGTAGGGATTCCCGTTTCGGAGACGCAGCGCCCGGTGAAGAAACGGAATGAGAAGCCTCCGAAACCCGGGAGCACTTCCTTTTGATCCACCATCTTGTAGGGGCGGACGCCCCTACAAAGTTCTATCATAGATTTTTCGATATCAATACGCCGGAATCCCCGATCTCTGGATCGGGGATTTGCTTTTTTTCGAATTCTGCGGTATCATAGCGGCAGATTTTATTTGGGAGATGACGCACCTTGCGCGCAAGAGAGAGTAAAACCGAGCTGTTTGAGTCGGCCCCGGTGTTCCGGGCGCTGATGGTCATGGCCGTGCCGACGGTCATCAGCCAGCTCATCGTTCTGATCTACAATATGGCCGATACCTGGTTCATCGGTCGGACGGACGACCCGTATATGGTCGCTGCCTCGTCGCTGGTGGCGACGGTGTTTCTGATGATCACAGGCCTTGCGAACCTGTTCGGCGTGGGCGGCGGCAATCTGGTCGTCCGGCTGCTCGGCAGCCGGCAGGAGGATGAAGCGAGGCGCGTCGCATCCCTGAGTCTGGTGATGTCCGCAGCCTCCGCGCTGGCGTTTTCGCTCCTTTGCCTGGTGTTTATGGACCCATTGCTGCGTCTGCTCGGCGCGAGCGACCAGACGATCGGCTATGCCCGGCAGTACCTGATCCCGGTCGTGGTCATCGGCGCGCTGCCGACCATTCTGGCCAACACCATGAGCACCATGCTCCGTAACATCGGCTATTCCCGCGAGGCCGGCTTCGGCATCAGCCTCGGCGGAGTGCTGAACGTGGGGCTGGATCCGCTGTTCATGTTCGTGCTTCTGCCGCGCGGGAGCGAAGTGCTCGGCGCGGCGCTGGCGACGCTGCTTTCCAACATCATCTCCTGCCTCTATTTTGTGGTCGTTTACCGCCGGGTCGAGGGGCGCACCATTCTTCAGCTGCCGCGCCGCATCGAGCGCATCGGCGGCGCATCCATGCGCGCCATTTTTGCCGTCGGCGTTCCGGCAGCGCTGAATTTCCTGCTCTACGATCTGACAAATATCATCATCAACAAGCTTTCCTCCGGCCACGGCGACCATGCGCTGGCCGCAATGGGCATCATTCTGAAGGTGGAGCGCCTCCCGCTGAACATCTGCGTCGGCATCTGCCTGGCCATGATGCCGCTGGCGGCGTACAACTACGCCTCCGGAAATTGGAAGCGGATGCGGGCGTTTTTTGCGGTCTCGCGGTGGTGCGGGCTGGCGGTGACGGTGCTGTGCATCGGGCTTTACTGGCCATTGGCGGGGCAGATCATGCGGGCATTTATCGGGGATGCGCAGACAGTTGCGCTCGGGACGGTGTTTTTGCGGGCGCGCTGCTTCGCGCCGACGATGATGTTTCTGTGTTTCCACATGGTGCATTATTTACAGGCGCTCGGCAAGGGGCAGCTCTCGCTGCTGCTCGCGGCCATCCGGCAGCTCGGACTGAATATCCCGATTTTGTTCCTTCTTGACCGTTTTTTCGGGATGAACGGCATTATCTGGACGCAATTGATCGCTGATGCGCTGACGGCGCTGATCTCCTATCTGCTCTGCGCGCGGGTGCTGCGGCGGCTGTCCGGGGAGGGGCGCAACCAAAAGTTGCAGGGGGTGTAACTTCCGGTTGCTTGCAAACGGAAGGAATTCAGGTTAGAATTAAAACGTAAGAGAAGGCCATGGCCTTCTGTGTCCGCAGACGTCTGCGGACAATCACCTTTGAATTTTATATGGAGATACCGTAATACAA
>DBLB01000171.1:0-20560 GCA_002298695.1 Clostridiales bacterium UBA735
ACAGCGCGATCCTCAAGTATTACGAGAGGATCACCGGAACGGAAGTCCGCAAGCGGTAAACACCGCGCTCCGGTTTTATTCCAACCTCCATTGATGCCTCTTTCAAATGGGCCCGCCGCAACGCGGCGGGCCACCCGGCGAAAACCCGGCGTCCACATGCGTGAACGCCGGGTTTTGCATCGCTTATTCCAGAACTTCGATGCTTCCGCCGGTTTCGAGCGTTTTTCCCTCGAGCGCGAGGAGCTTTTCGGCGAAAATGCGGGAGAGGCTGCTGAGAATGGCGGCGGAGGCGATGAGCTCTGCCGTGTCCTCCACGGCCAGCTCTGTCACGACCGCATGATCGAGCATGGCCGCGGCGGTCAGCTTGACCTGATCGATGAAATACTGCGCGCACAGCCGGTGCCGCTGCACATAGGCGGCGTACATGCGCTGCACAGCCTCCTCGGGAAGATCGCCCGGCAGCAGTGCCGGCAGCATGGACAGGCGGAGACTCTGCTTGAGCGTGCAGATCATGAGGAGATACGCGATATGGATGCGGTAGTATTTCTTTTTGCGCGGCTCCGGCATCAGCTTTGTGCGGACATAGTTGTTGATCGCAGCAGACGTAATGGCCTGCGGCTGCTCCAGCTCCGGCGGAAGATAGCGCAGATACTGCCGCAGAAGCTGTACGACCTGATCCATATAGAGGCCGAAATCCGGGATTGCCTCCCAGTCCGGCAGGCGGCAGCGCTCGAGATATTTCTCCCAGCGCCGGAGCTTGCCGACCACGAGATCGTTGTCATAGGACATCGTTTCACACACCTTTCCACGTCAGTATAGCACAGATAATGGGAATTGCAAGAGAATCTTAACAATATGTTCAATTGACATTGCGAGATATCTGTGATAATCTGATATAGAAAATCAGATATGGAAAGAAGACTGATCATGTTTACCATTGTTACGGATACCTCGGCCAATCTGCCGACCGACTATTTGCAGAAGGAGCAGATCACGGTCATCCCGTTTACCTTCCACACGGAGTCAGGGGAACGGGCCTGTCTGGATCTGAACACGTTTGACGCGAAGGCGTTCTATGCGCAGATGCGTGCGGGCGAGAAGGTGACGACGTCGCAGATCCCGCCGCAGCGCTTCCTCGACGTGCTGACGCCGATGCTGGAGCGGGGGGAGGATGTGCTGTTTGTGAGCATGTCGTCCGGGATCAGCGGTTCCTACGCCTCCGGCAAGATGGCAGAGCGTCAGCTGCACGAGGAGTTCCCGGAGCGGCAGCTTCGCTTTGTGGATACCTACAGCGCCTCGCTCGGCGAGGGGCTGCTTGTCATGCGTGCGGCGGAGTGCCGCAGCGCAGGCATGGGACTTGAGGAAACTTATCAGCTGCTGCGTGTCCTACGCCACCGGATGGCACAGATCTTCACAGTCGGAGACCTGCGGTATCTGAAGCGCACGGGGCGGCTTTCAAATCTGGAG
The DNA here is from genome assembly GCA_002298695.1 of Clostridiales bacterium UBA735. Taxonomy (GTDB): domain Bacteria; phylum Bacillota; class Clostridia; order Oscillospirales; family Oscillospiraceae; genus CAG-170. Next base: position 1,468 of record DBLB01000171.1, read on the forward strand.
GCGGCCGTCGGCACGGTGCTTCAGATCAAGCCGCTGCTCAAGGGCGACCCGCAGGGCAAGATCGTCTGCTTTGCAAAGACGCGCGGCCGCCAGCGGGCCATCGAGGCCATTGCGCAGCAGTATGAGAAGTTGGTCGTGGAACCGGAGAAGCAGGTGATCGGCATCGCGCATGCCGACTGTGAACCGGATGCGCAGATCCTTGCGTCTATGCTGCGCCGCAGCCGCCCGCCGAAGGACATCCTGATGGTTGACTATGAGCCCGTGACAGGCTCGCACGTCGGCCCCGGCGCGCTGGCCCTGTTTTTCCTCGCAGACGAAAACGTCCGCAATATCTGATACTGTTTTCTGATGAAATTCTTTCATCAGGAAACAGTATTCACTGAATATCAGTATGAAGCGGAGCGAACAGACACCGGCATACTGGAACGAACACAAAACCCCGCCGCAGGAGCATCCTGCGGCGGGGTCATCGTTGATCCGGTCCTCATTGCCTGGCGCGGCGCGAATAGAGGCGGGCGAGGCCGCCCTCGGACGTTTCGCGGAACGCGCGGTTCATGTTGATGCCGGTTTCATACATTGTACGCACAACCATATCAAACGAAATCGTGCGCGTGCCGACGAGCATGTGCGCGAGGTTCGACGCGTCGATGGCGCGTTTGGCGGCGACGGCATTGCGTTCGATGCACGGGATCTGTACAAGGCCGCAGATCGGGTCACAGGTGAGGCCGAGCTGATGTTCCATGGCGATCTCGGCAGCATATTCCTGCTCATCGAGCGTCAGTCCCGTCAGCTCGCCCATGGCCGCGGCGGCCATCGAGCAGGCCGTGCCGATCTCGGCCTGGCAGCCGCACTCCGCGCCGGAGATGGAGGCGTTGTGCCGCACCAGATTACCGAACAGACCGGCCACACCGAGCGCCTCGGCGATCTTGCGGTCGGGCAGCTTATATTTCTGCTGCATATACATGAGCACGGCCGGCAGCACACCGCAGCTGCCGCACGTCGGCGCGGTGACGATGGTGCCATTGCCGGCATTCTGCTCGGCGACAGCAAATGCATAGGAACAGACAAGCTGCAATTCCCGCACCTGCGGCAGATCAAGCTCATGCGTGCGTTCATAGAGGTATTTGGCTTTGCGCTGCACATTCAGCCCGCCGGGGAGCGTCCCCTCGGCGGCGAGACCATCTTCGATGGATCGACGCATGACGTGCCAGATATGTTCGAGGAACTTCCAGATCTCCGGCCCTTCGTTCAGTTCGACATATTCCGGAAGCGTAACGTGCCGCCATTGACAGAAACGTATAATTTCGGCAAAGGAATTTTCCGGATATGCCTCGGCATCCTCGTGCTGCTCCTCGCCCTCGACGACAATGTCGCCGCCGCCGATGGACTCCACGCGGATGCGCTTCGTTTCTTTGTTGTCCTTGTAGGCGATGAGGTCGAGCGTATTCGGGTGCTTCATGTTGCCGGGGTCGATGGAGGCGAAGACAATTTTCGCGGGCAGGGGAGCGAATGTTTCCACAAGGACGCGGTCGGTGCCGTGTCCAACGCCGGTTTTGGCCAGCGAACCATAGAGAATGACCTCGTAGCGGTCGGCGTCCGGCGTCATTTTGCGAAACAGCTTCGCTGCGCGTTCCGGGCCCATGGTGTGGGAGCTGGACGGACCCTTGCCCACCTTATATAAAGTACGGATCGTCTGCATGGCAGCAGCCTCCTTTGTCATGGTTCTTGGGCAGCACCGCACAATTCGGCAAGCTGATTCGGTGAGAGATTTTTCGTCAAGTCAAGGCTTGAAAAGTGCAGGAATACTGTATGTATTTCAAACTTTTCAAACCGCAGAATTGGCGGAAAAGATCCACCGAAGCGCGAAGACGCAATTGCGCGGTGCTGCCCTTGCATTATAACAAATCCTGCCTGGAAAAACAACCTATTTTGCCCGGTGCAGCGCTTCAAGCGAGAGCTCGGCGGCAAGCTTGAACAGCGCGTCGGCCATCACCTGCTCCACGGGCAGGCCGGTCTGTGCGGCGACGCGCTGGTAGAAGCGCAGCGCATCGGGGTCGAGGGGGATGGATATTGTGGTCATGGCAAAACTCCTTCCGTCAGGTATCCCATCTTATGTCCGGGGGATTGACAGGCGTGATAAAATATTATAGTATGCAGAAAAGTAATTCCGAAAGGATGAGAATACGATGGCGAAAGAGAAAAAAGTAGAGCAGATCACCGACATGGAGGTCGACTTTGCCCAGTGGTATACTGATATCTGCCGCAAGGCGGAGCTGGTGGAATACGCGAGCGTGAAGGGCTTCACGATCCTGCGGCCGTATGGCTACGCGATCTGGGAGAACATCCAGCGCATCATGGACGCCGAATTCAAAAAGACCGGGCATGTGAATGTGGCGATGCCGGTCCTGATCCCGGAGAGCCTGCTGAAGAAGGAAGGCGAGCTGGTCAACGGCTTTGCACCCGAGGTGGCGTGGGTCACGATGGGCGGCAGCGAGAAGCTTGAAGAGCGGCTGGCGTTCCGCCCCACGTCGGAGACGATGTTCTGCGACCACTGGTCGCGCGTTTTGCAGACCTATCGAGAGCTGCCGATGCTGTACAATCAGTGGTGCTCGGTCATCCGCTGGGAGAAGACGACGCGCCCGTTCCTGCGCAGCCGCGAGTTCTGGTGGCAGGAGGGCCATACCATCCACGAGACTGCCGAAGAAGCAAAGGCCGAGACCGAGCAGCAGCTGAACTGCTACGCCGATTTCTTTGAAAACGTCCTCGCCATCCCGGTCGTGCGTGGCCGCAAGACCGACAAGGAGAAGTTTGCCGGCGCGGAGGCGACCTACACCGTCGAGTGTATGATGAAGGACCGCAAGGCCCTTCAGGGCGCGACGAGCCACTACTTCGGCGACAAGTTCTCCCGCGCGTATGATGTGACCTTCACGGGCCGCGATAATAAATTGCAGTATCCGTTCCAGACGTCGTGGGGCGCCACAACGCGGATGATCGGCGCCGTCATCATGGCGCACGGCGACAACAACGGCCTTGTCCTGCCGCCGAAGATCGCGCCGGTGCAGGCCGTCGTCCTGCCGATCGCAATGCACAAGGAAGGCGTCCTTGACGCGGCAGGCAAGGTGCGCGACCGTCTGGCCGCCGCGGGCATCCGCGTGAAGATGGATGACAGCGATAATTCCATGGGCTGGAAGTGCGCGCAGTATGAGATGAAGGGCGTGCCGGTGCGCGTCGAGCTCGGGCCGCGCGACATCGAGGCCGGACAGTGCGTCCTCGTCCGCCGCAACGACGGCGAGAAGACCGTGGTCAAGCTCGAAGACCTCGAGACCGCCGTCCGGGAACAGCTGGCGCTCGTGCAGAAGGGTATGTACGAAAAGGCCCTGAAGAACATCCGGGAAAACACCTACGAGGCCCATTCCCTCGAAGAGGCAAAGCAGCTGCAGGCCGAGCACGGCGGCTTCATCAAGACGATGTGGTGCGGCGAGCTCGAGTGCGAGCTGAAGATGAAGGAAGAGGGCGGCATGTCCTCCCGCTGCATGCCGCTGAAGCAGGAATGCTTCGACGACAAGTGCGCCATCTGCGGCAAGCCCGCAAAACACTCCATCTACTGGGGCATTGCATATTAAGAATACCCCCGCCGTCCTCCCGGACGGCGGGGTTTCCTGTTTCCTGTGTGTGCTGCAATTCCTGCGGTGCGCCGGTGGGGACGCCTGCTGCATCGAATTACGGCCTTTGTATGCTATGCTTCACTTTCCATACGAATGGATGGTGCGGTCCGCATGGGATAGCAGTGCAGCTCGTTCCCATTCGGGTGCGCGCGATGCAGGTCGACGCCGATGATCTGCCGGTTATCGTAGGTCGTGTAGTAATAGATTCCCTTTTGCGCATTCCAGCAGGACGTATAGATCGTGTATTCGAATTCCCCGTCCCGTACCTCGCAGCAGCCCTTCTGCTGCTCGACCGCGCCCAGCAGATGGAACATCTGGCCGACGTTTTCCGCCTCCGTTTTCCCCGGAAGCAGGTGTGCACGCACAAAGGCCGCGCGCACGAAGCGCGACGCGGACGAGAGGTCGCCGGGCAGCCCCAGCGCGCCCATTCCGCGGCTGTAGCAGCGGAGATCCAGCTTGTCGGAAAAGCAGTTTTTCGGCTGCCGCGGCGAGAGGGCCTGATAGTCATTCAGGCGGAACAGCTGCTGCAAAAACGGCGGATTATTCGTCAGCACGCCCGCCGGATTGTCATAGACGTGCAGCCCGTCCTCCATGGCCTCCACCACGATGCAGCCGCTCCGGTCGGCGATCATCCAGTGCATCTGCGCTGCCGGATAGGATGCGCTGAACGGCGTCCCGACGAGCTGCATTCTGCGCAGCGCCGCCCGCGCCTCGTCCAGCGTAGCGCACTGCGCCAGCAGCCAGGGCAGAAACTCAAATTGCGCCACGTTCTGACGCCCCTCGGCCGGTTCGCCGTAGCAGGCGTTTCCGACAAAATTCAGACCCGCCATACCGAGACCCTTTTCATTCACGGCGTCGTAGTAGAGCGGATATCCGTCCGCCACGCACGCCGTTCCGATCAGCGCATAGTGCTGCGTCAGCGTGCCGCCGTGGCGGAAGGGGAGCGGGAAATTGCGTGGTGTGACGACCACCTGCTCCCCGTAGCTGCGCTCATAATCGAGTGTCCGGCCCATGTAAAAATCCTGCGCCGCAAACGTTGCCGCTGTACACATGCAGATCTCTCCCTTACTTGAATTCTCGGTTAGGATGGATGCCGAGGCGGCATTCTATGCATCTCAGGTGATCACGAAGCCGCCGTTGACCGGCAGCACCTGGCCGGTGATGAATTCGGCGTCCGCAAGATAGACCATAGCGCAGGCCACGTCCTCCGGCGTGCCGAGACGTTCGATGGGCGTCTGCTGCCGGAGCTGGTCCAGCACCTCCGGCGCAACGGACGCACACATGTCGGTCTGAATGACGCCCGGTGCGATGGCGTTGACGCGGATGCCGCTCGGGCCGAGCTCCTGCGCGAGCGCTTTGCTCAGCGCCAGCAGCGCGCCCTTTGCCGCAGAATACGCCGCCTCGCAGCTCGCACCGACCTGCCCCCACATCGAGGACACGTTGAGAATACATCCGCGCTGCTTTTGCAGCATGCCGGGCAGCGCCGCGCGGATGCAGTGGAACGCGCCGTCGACATGGACGGCAAACATCCGCCGCCATTCCTCCGGCGTGATCTGGTTGATGAGCCCGAAGTGCGCGATTCCGGCGTTGTTGACGAGCACGTCCACCGGCGGCAGGGACGCAAAGGCGGCGTTTACCTGTGCTTCATCCGCAACATCGCAGCGGATGGCCGCGGCGCCCGTCTCCGCGGCCACGGCCTGCGCCGCCGCATCATTTTTTTCATACAGAAACCAGACGCGGTCGCCGCGGTCTGCAAACAGCCGCACCGCTGCTGCCCCGATCCCCCGGCTTCCGCCTGTGATGACAACATTCATATCGTTTCTCCTTCTGATACAACAAACGGCATTCAGCAGAGCTGAATGCCGTCAGGTGTTTTTTCAGCGTCTCCGCGTTTTGGTTTTCCGGTCGGAATAGGCGCGGATGGAGGACATTTTGCTGTCCGATTCGGACATGAACTGCTTGAGCATGTCGTCAAAGGACTTGGGCTGGGCAGGCTGCGGCGGCGTACGGCCGGGCGCGCCGCCGCGGTTCGGCGCAGAATTGCCGAAGCCGCGGTTCTGGGGAGCGCCGCTGCTGAAGCTGCGATTCGGCGCAGAGGCCCCCTGCTTCTGCCGGGGTGCGCCGGATTGGTTCCGGGGCGGAGGCGCGGCGGTACGCTTGATGGAAAGGTTCGTTTTGCCGTTTTCCATGCTGAGCACCATGACCTTGACGGTGTCGCCCTCCTTCAGGTAGTCGTGGATGTCGTTGACATAGCTGTACGCCACCTCAGAGATGTGCACCATGCCGGTCGACCCGTCGGGCAGCGTGACAAACGCACCGAACTTGGTCAGACTTTTGACTTTTCCCTCTACGATTGCTCCAACTGTAAGCTGCTCCATATATTCCGTGTGATCCCCCATATGTCCGATTTAGTCGCTGACGTCGTAAAAAATGAGTTCCCCCTCGCCAACCATGTCCAGTTTTTCCCGCGCCACGTTCTCGATGCCCTCGGGCGTGTCGAGCTTGTCAATGGCGTCCTGCAGGCGCCCGTTTTCCTGTTCGGCGGTGGTGATGCTGCTGGTGAGGCTGGCCGCTTCGGCCTTCTTTTCCGAGATGCGGGACTGAAGCTTCACCAGGGTAACAGTAGCGTACACCACCAGAATCAGGATCACCAGTTTCACGAGCAGAGACGATCTTGTCAGCTTCATGTTTTGCGGCGCTCCTTTCTCGAATGGCATTCCGATACCGCAAAGATACCTTGTCGATTATTGTAACCCATTTTCTGGCCGTTGCAAAGAGGTTTTTGAAAAAAAGTTGAAAAATTTTCAGCAGACGGCGCACCGGCAGCAAGATCAGCCGGATCGCTCGCCCCAGAAGAGACAGCAGCACCCTCAGTATGCGCAGCACAAAGGGGCTTGCTGTCAGAAAATAGAGCGCCGCGCCGCCCAGCGCGCCCGGAAATACGAACAGCCGCAGCCGTCCGCGCCCGGCGTAGAGCGCGAAGAACCAGAGCGACAGGAGCGTCAGCAGCACGAATGCGCCGTCGGCCGCCACGGTCAGACCCGGGCAGACGCGCCGGAGCGCACGCAGCGCATCGTAGCAGAGCCCGAGCGCGAGGCCCAGCGCGGCGGCGCAGGCAAACTCCGCTGCCTGCTGCGCGACCGGCAGCTCCATCAGCCGAACAGGCGGGCAAAAAAGCCGCCGGTGGGCGCGTCCGGTTCGTAGGCGATGGAATCGACCGTGCCGTCGACGCGCACTTCGCCGCCGCCCGCCGTGAGCTCCTGCAAATGCAGCCCCTGCCCGTGGATGACCAGCGGCCCGCGCGTAGTCGCCAGCGCGATCATCCCCTCGTCAAAGCTCTCTACTTCGAGCACGCCGGTGACAGACAGGCGCGACCGGGCGTCCAGTGTGATCTTATGCGGCGCTTCCAGCGCCTTTTGTTCCGGAATCGTGGTCATCTTCTGCGTCCTCCCTCTCGTATTGGTAATATATACGAGCGGGAAGGGGCGGCTATGCCGGATTATTTTCTGCGGGATTCAGCCGGGTTCTCCGGTGATCTCGCGGTACATGGCCGACGCGTCGTCCTTCCGGACGGCCTCGGCCACGGCGAGCACCTCGACCGTGACAGTGCGCGCGCCGAATTCAATGGCGATCCGGTCGCCGACCTTGACGTCGTAGCTGGCCTTGGCCGGGCGGCCGTTGACTGTGATGCGGGAATTGTCGCACGCCTCGTTGGCGACGGTACGGCGCTTGATGAGGCGGGAGACCTTGAGATACTTGTCCAGACGCATGCTGGTTCCTCCTGTTGAAAAAATTCCGGCGGACAGCCTCTGCCCGCCGGAATTCTGAAATCGTACTGTCAGGCAGCCTCGCACAGCCGGGCAGATTCGTTTGCCTGTGTGCGGTCTTTCCTGAAGGTTACTTTGCGACCTTGTCCTTCAGCGCCTTGCCGGCCTTGAAAACGGGAACGGTGGCGGCGGGGATCTCCACGGGCTCCTTCGTTCTGGGGTTGCGGCCCATGTGCGCCTCGCGATGCTTCGTCTCGAAGCCGCCGAAGCCCACGAGCTGTACCTTGTCGCCGCGGCAGAGCGCTTCGGTGATGGTGTCGAGTGTGGCGTTGATGGCCTTTTCCGCATCCTTCTTGGACATGGTGCACTTTGCGGCAACTTCCGCGATCAGTTCAGTTTTATTCATAGCTGTTCCTCTTTCCTAATGGTATTCATCGTGTGGCGTTCTTTGTCCCACAACTGGAGTAATTCCGGGCGGGTCAGGGTCTCAAGCTGTGCGCCCCGCGAAAGCGCAGCCTGTTCCATCGCGCCAAACCGGCGGATGAATTTTTCGCATGCTTTGTGCAGCGCCGCCTCCGGGTCGACCTCCAGACAGGCTGCGGCGTTGACCGCCGCAAACAGCACATCGCCAAGCTCCTCCTCCACGTTGGTCCCGTCGGAGACGGCCTGCCGAAGCTCTGTCAGCTCCTCCTCTAGTTTATCCAGAGATTCTGAGGCGGATTCCCACGCAAAACCCGTTTTTGCCGCTTTTTTCTGGATCTTTTCCGCACGCCAGCAGGCCGGCAGCGAACGCGCCACGGCGTCGAGCGTCTCCGTGGCCGTATGCTGGCCCTTTTCGCGCTTTTTCATCTCGTCCCAGCCGGGGTTGTCGCCGCCGAAGAGGAACGGATGGCGGAAAATCAGCTTTTTGCAGACGGCGTCGCACACATCGTCCAGCGTGAAGCGCCCGGCGTCCTGCTCGATGTCCGTGTGAAAGAGCACCTGCAGCAGCACATCGCCAAGCTCCTCGCGCATGAGCGCCGGGTCGTCGCGGTCAAACGCTTCGCAGGCCTCGTAAGCCTCCTCCAGAAAATTCCGGCGGATGGATTCGTGCGTCTGCACACCGTCCCATGGGCAGCCGCCCGGGGCACGCAGCAGATGTACCAGCCTGACCAGATCGTCGAAGCAATAGCGGTCTTTGCTAGTAAAATCTATCATAATTCGGCCTCTTTCGCAAGGGTTTTTCTCAATTTTTTTGCTTCAGACGCAGAAGTTTTGCAATTCTTTCACCCTTCGGCAGCAGCAGGCAGTCCTGATAGGTGATGCAGCGCAGCGCGATCACCAGCACGCCGTAGCACACGACCGCAAGCACGAGCGCCGCAAGGCAGGCGAGCTTTGCCGGAAGGACCGCGCGGGCCAGCCGGTAAACCCCGAACGTCACCGCGCCCATCAATACCGCGGCCAGCGCCGGGCGCACCATATTGCGCAGCACGCGCGGCTTCGTGGAGATGTGCCGCCGGATGGCGACGAGGTCGAGCGCGGTGATGACTGCGTAGCACGTCAGCGTGCCGATGGCCGCGCCGACAATGTTGAGGGAGGGGACAGCCACCAGGAAATAGTTCACAATGACCTTCACGACGCCGCCGATGAGCATATTGACAACCGGCGTCGTCACGTCGCCGTGCGCCTGCATGATCGCGTTGAGCAGCAGCACCATCGAGTTGCAGATCACCGCGATGCCGAATACCTGCAAGATCGGCGTCGCGGCGGCAACGCTTGCTTCGCCGTAGCCCGGGCAGAGCAGCCGGACGATCGGCTCTGCCATCACGGCCAGGCCGATCGCGCAGGGCAGCGCAATGAGCGCCATCGTGCGGATGGCCGATTCCTCGGTGCCGCGCGCCTCGGCCTCGTTCTTCCGCGTGAGCGCGGCGGTGATGGCTGGGATGCAGGAGATGGTGATCGTCGTGATGAACGAGCAGGGGAGCGCAAAGATCGTCTGCTGGAACGTGTAGATGCCGTTCAGAGTGTCGACCTGCTCCGCCGCGTAGCCCAGCGCGCCGGACAGGCGGCGCATGTAGATCGATGCGTCGACAAGATTGATGATCTGAAGCCCTGCCGCCCCCAGCGTGATCGGCACCGCGATGGCCAGCAGCTCGCGCATCGTGGCGCGTGTCGACTTCGCCGTGCCGCCCGCTTCCTGCAAAATTTTTGAGGACTGGCGGAACTTGCCGTGCAGATACACCATCGACACAAAGCTGCCCACCGTCACGCCCAGTATGCCGCCCGCGGCGGCATACGTTGCGCTGCCGGTTTCCCGCATGAGAAACCACGCAAGGCTCAGTCCGACGACAAGGCGGATAACGGCCTCGAAGATCTGGCTGACGGATGTCGGCGTCATGTTGCTCTGACCCTGGAAGAAGCCGCGGTACGCCGAGATCATGCAGATGATCAGTACGCACGGAGCCAGTGCTGCGATCGCCGCCCAGCTCGTCTCTGAGTTCGAGACGAGCACCGACAGCGGCTTGCTGAAGAGAAACATGCCAAGGCTTCCAAGAACGCCGATCGTCAGGAAGACGTAAAGCGCCGTCTTGTAAATTTTTCGGATCTGCGCGTGGTTGCCGAGTGTCTGCGCCTCGGAGATCATCCGACTCATCGCGACGGGCAGGCCCGTCGTCGAGATCATCAGCAGCACGTCATAGACGCGGTAGGCGTTATAGAAATAGCTGCTGCCGGTCTCGCCGATGATGTAGTTCAGCGGCGTTTTGAACAGAAAGCCGAGCAGCTTCACGATCAGCGTCGCCGCGGCCAGAATGGCTGCGCCCTGTAAAAAATTCTGTTTTTTTACGGATTCATCTTTCATTGTGCCGTCTCCTCCGGATCATCCGCGAAAACCTTTGGGATCGCATAGTCGTGCAGTTCCTTTGCCACGGCGGCCAGGTCGATCGTCGGCCATTTGCCCGCTGCATAGAGAATTTTGCCGCGCACCATCGTCAGCACCACGTCGTGCCCCGAGGCTGCGTAGACGAGGTTCGAGAGGATGTTGTGGCACGGGATGTGGTGCGGCTGCGTGAAGTCCAGCATGATGATGTCGGCATCCATGCCGACCTTCAGCTGGCCGCATTCTTTCTCGCGGCCCTGCGCGCGTGCGCCGCAGACCGTCGCCATCATGAGCGCAGCCTCCGCCGGGACGGCGGTCGGGTCGCCGGTCTTGCCCTTGGCCATGAGCGCCGCGGCCTTGATCTCCTCAAAGAGGTCGAGATTGTTGTTCGAGGCCACGGAATCGGTGCCGAGGCAGACGTTCATGCCCGCTTTCACCATGCCCATCACGTCGGCGCAGCCGGAGGCGAGCTTGAGATTGCTGACCGGGCAGTGCGCCGCAGACACGTGCCGCTTCGCGAGCAAACGCATATCCTCCTCCGTCAGCCAGACGCAGTGCGCCGCAACCGTCGGCACGTCAAACACGTGGTGGCAGTCGAGCAGCTGCGCGGGCGTCAGGCCGTATTTTTCGACGCACTCGTCGTGCTCGCGCTTCGTCTCGGAGAGGTGCACCTGCATGCCGAGCTTTTCGTTGATGGCAAACTCGGCCAGCGCGTCCCACAGCTGATACGTCGAGGTATATTCCGCATGGACGGAGGCTTCAATTTTGATGCGCCCGTTGTCATAGCCCTGCCACTTGTCGCGCAGCGCGACCAGCTCCTGACAGGCCGGGAATTTTTCAAAGTCGAAATCATCGCCGAGGAACATCGTCATCCCGCGCGAGACATTGGCCTTGATCCCGCTCTCGGCCACGGCCTGGCAGATGGCATCGCAGTGATCGTACATGTCGGACACCGACGTCACGCCAAACCGCAGACACTCAGCGATCCCGAGCAGTGTGGCCGCTTTGACCGCGCGGTCGTCCAGATGCGCCTCGCGCGGGAAGATGTAGTTGTTCAGCCAGTCCTGCAAATTGAGGTCATCGGCATAGCCGCGCAGAAGGGCCATCGGCAGATGCGTGTGGCAGTTGATGAGGCCCGGCATGAGCACCATGCCGCTGCCGTCAATGATGGTCTGCGGCTGCTCATCCGGGGCCTTTTTCCCAAGATAAGAGATCTTTCCGTCGGTCACGCCGAGAAAGCTGTCCGTCCAGACGGACATCCGGTCATCCATCGTAACAATGGAAACGTGCGAGAATAAAGTATCCATTCTGCGCTCCTTTACGCCTGCTCTTCCAAAAGAGCAAAAATTTCATCCTTCTGCCGCAGGATGGTGTCGATGCGCTGGATATAATCCTGCGGATATTTGGGATTATGATAGCGGGCGAGCTTTTCCTCCGGCAGATTGATCTTGTTCATGCCGCCGCCCCCGAGGGAGAGGATGGAGTGCAGCTCTTCCATCATGTAGATGTTATAAAGCCCGGTATAGCCCGGCCTGCACCAGCCGACGTTCTCAAAGCTGCCGGACATGTACTTTTGCCGGTAGAGATAGTAGGGCGCAAAGCCGTCCGCGCGGAGCGCCCGCTCCGCGTCCTCGAGCATCCGTGCCACGTCCGTTTGACTCGGCAGCGCGACGCGCCGCTGGAACAGGTCCGCCCCCTTCTTGAGTGCCAGCGTATGCACCGTGACGTTGCTCGGCCCGAGATTCATCACCTGCCGCAGGGACCCGGCGAAGCCCTCCGCTGTGTCGGCGGGCAGGCCCGCGATAAGATCCATATTGATGTCGTCAAACCCGGCCTCGTGCGCCTGATGGAATACGTCCACGACCGACGCTGCGCTGTGCCGCCGCCCGACGGCGCGTAATACCGCGTCGGACATCGTCTGCGGATTGATGGAGATGCGCGTCGCGCCGCCGGCTTTGATGACGCGGAGCTTCTCCGCGTCCAGCGTGTCGGGCCGTCCGCCCTCGACGGTGAACTCCAGGCACCGCGAGAGGTCAAACTGTGTGTTCACCGCGTCCAGCAGCCGCGCCATCTGCTCTGCCGACAGCGTCGTCGGCGTGCCGCCGCCCATGTAGAGCGTCCGGACATGCCAGCCGGACTTGCGCAGCAGCTTGCCCGTGTATGCCACCTCGCGCAGCAGCGCCTCGAGATACGGCGGCAGGAACTCGCCGAACCGCTCCACCGATTCGCTCACGAACGAGCAGTACGCGCACCGCGTCGGGCAGAACGGGATGCCGATATATACGGACAGATCGCGCGGGGCAAGTAAATTGATCGCTTCCACCGTGTGCTCCGATGCGTCCACACAGAGCTTCGCCCGCTCCGGCGTCACGAAAAATTCGCGCTCCAGCTCGCGCTCGGCCTGACGCCGCGTCTTTCCCGCGAGCAGCGCCTTGGTGGAGAGCTTGCTCGGCCGGACGCCGGAGAGCGCGCCCCAGGGCGGCGCCTGATCCAATACCTGCATCGCCGCGAGATAATAGCTCTGCTGTAAAATGCGGCGCGTATGGCGCACGTCGGCCTCCTCGCGCAGCAGCCGTTTCACTGCGCGGCCGGTTTTGCCGTTCCAGGTGATCTTTGCCGTGGCCGTCACATATTTTTTTCCGGGAAACAGGCCGGACACCGCCCCGTTTTCGCCGGCGGCGAACGGCGCGGTGACAAATTCGCTCGCTTCCGCTGCAAACAGCTGCATCTGCAGCTGCTCGACCGGATAACGTTCTGTGTGATTGAGATATAGCTTCATGCCTTCAGCGCCTCGCGCATCCAGGGATTATACCGCCGCTCCTCGTCCAGTGTCGTCTCCTCCATATGTCCCGGCAGCACCCGCAGATTTCCGGGGAGACTTCCAAGCTTCTTCATGGAGGCCATCATAGCTGCGCTGTCACCGCCCTGAAAATCCGTCCGTCCGCACGAACCCGCAAACAGCGTATCGCCGGAGAACAGCACATCACCTGCGAGCAGACATACGCTGCCCGGCGTATGCCCCGGCGTGGCGATGACGCGAATTTTGATATGGCCGAGCGTCAGCTCGTCGCCGTCCTCATAGGTGTTTGTAAAGATCAGCCGCCCGTGCGTCATGCCTGCCGGGTCGGCGGAATCGATGCTGCTGACATAGATGGGCGCGCCGGTCAGCTCGTGCAGCTGCCGCAGCCCGCCAATGTGGTCGTAGTGCGAATGCGTCAGCAGGATATACCGCAGCGTCAGTCCGTTCTGCGTCAGAAAATCGGCGATCTTCTGCCCGGACGCGCCGGGATCGATGACGGCGGCCTCGCGGGTCTGTTCGTCCTGCAAAATGTAGCAGTTTGTGGCCAGCGGGCCGAGTACCATGGTATCGATTTTCATACTGTCCCTCATTTCAGATCGTTGGTATCGACGATCAGCGTGACCGGCCCGTTGTTCTCCGAGGCCACGAGCATGTCGGCCCCGAATTCGCCGTGCTGCGGCGGGAAGCCCAGCCGTTCGCACTCGGCCAGAAACTGTTCGTAGAGCGGGATCGCGATGTCCGGCTTACCGGCACCGATGAAGCTCGGGCGGCGGCCGTGGCTGACGTCGCCGTAGAGCGTGAACTGGCTGACGACCAGCACGCCTCCGCCGACGTCGGCAAGACTCAGATTCATTTTATCGTTTTCGTCGCGGAAAATGCGCAGGCCGAGGATTTTTTCGGCCAGTTTGCGGCACTTTTCCGGCGTATCGTCCGGCGCAATGCCGAGCAGGATCAGAAATCCCTGCCCGATCTTACCGTGTACCTCGCCATCGATGGCGACAGACGCGGATCTGACCCGCGTGACAACTGCTTTCATAACGTTCCCTCTTCCGCAGCTCAGTTGCTGCCTCGTTTTACGGTTTTGACGCCGGAAATGCCGCGCAGGCGGCTGCGGATATTTTCTAGCTCCGCCAGATCATGCACCGGGAAGCTCAGCGAAACGAGCGCCATTCCGCTCCCGATGGGCTTGGCCGACATCGTGCTGATCTTCGCGCGGGCCGCAGTCATGACTGTTGCGATGTCGAGCATCAGCCCGTCGCGGTCGTCCGCCTCCAGCTCAACGCTCGTGGAGAATGTCGCGTCCGGCATCTCGGCCCAGTGCACCTGCACCCAGCGGCCCCGCTGTTCAGGGTCGAGCGCGTTCTTTGCGTTCGGGCAGTCGCGCCGGTGGACCGACACGCCGTAACCCTTTGTGATGAAGCCGATGATGTCGTCTCCGGGCACCGGCGTGCAGCAGCGGCTGTACTTGATCGGACAGGTCCCGATGTCCTCGACGATCACACCGGAGCGGTTCGTCGCGGGCTGCTGGTTCTGCTTGCCGAGCGACAACAGCTCCTTCGGCGTCATATTCCGGCTGGCCTTCGTCAGCTCGTCGCGCACGCGTCCGACGGCCTTCACCGCGGTCAGACCGCCGTAGCCGATGGCGGCGTACATGTCGTCGAGACTGTCAAAACTGATGCGCTTGAGCACCATGGGCCGGACGTCGTCCTGCTGCATGATGGCCGGGTCGATGCCGACGTGACGCAGCTCGGATTCAAAGCTGAGCTTGCCGCGGGCAATGTTTTCCTCGCGCTTCTCCTTCTTGAACCACTGCTTGATCTTGATCCGCGCCTGGTTTGACCGGCAGATGTTCAGCCAGTCGCGGCTGGGGCCCTTGGCCGTCTTCGAGGTCAGAACCTCGACGATGTCGCCGTTGTGGAGCTTTGCGTCATAGCTTGCGATGCGGTTATTCACCTTCGCGCCGATCATCGAGTTGCCGACGGCGGAGTGGATGGCGTAGGCGAAGTCGATCGGCGTAGAGCCCGCGGGCAGATTGATGACCTTGCCCTTGGGCGTAAAGACAAAGACCTCGTCGTCGAACATATCGACCTTGAGAGAATGGATATAGTCGTCGGCCTCGGTGTCCTGCTGGTTTTCCAGCAGCCGCCGCACCCACTCAAATTCCTTTTCCGACCCGTCTCCCGCGTGCTGCTTGTATTTCCAGTGCGCCGCGACGCCGTATTCCGCCGTCTGGTGCATCTCCCACGTCCGGATCTGGACCTCGAACGGGATGCCCTGCTTGCCGATGACCGTCGTGTGCAGCGACTGGTACATGTTCGGTTTCGGCGTGGAGATATAATCCTTGAACCGGCCCGGGATCGGGCTGAACAGGTCGTGGATGTGCCCGAGCACGTTATAGCAGTCCGCAATGTCATCCACAATCACGCGGAATGCATAGAGATCATAGAGCTCATCGATGGTCTTGTTCTGCGCGCGCATCTTGCGGTAGATGGAGTATGTGTGCTTGATGCGTCCGTAGATCGACCCGTGGATACCGACGGCTGCCAGCCGCTCGGTGATCTTCGACTGGATGGCGTTCATGAAGTTGTTGGAGCTCTCCTCGTTCGCCTTCAGATAGTCGATGATCTGCTGATACCCTTCGGGGTCGAGATATTGCAGCGAGGTGTCCTCCAGCTCCCACTTGATCTTCTGCATGCCGAGCCGGTGTGCCAGCGGCGCGTAGATCTCCATGGTCTCCATGGATTTCGACACCTGCTTGGCCGGCGTCTGGTATTCGAGCGTGCGCATATTGTGCAGCCGGTCGGAGATCTTGATGAGAATGACGCGGATGTCCTTGCTCATGGCCATGAACATTTTGCGCAGATTCTCCATCTGCTGCTCTTCCATGGTGGAATACTGTACGCGCGTCAGCTTCGTGACGCCCTCCACCAGCTCGGCCACCGTCCGGCCGAACAGGCGGGAGATCTCGTCGAAGCTTGCGTCCGTGTCCTCCAGACAGTCGTGCAGGAGCGCCGCGACGATCGCGTCGGTGTCGAGACCGATCTCGGCCACGATCTCCGCTACGGCCAGCGGATGGATGATATACGGTTCGCCGGATTTGCGCAGCTGCTTTTTATGCTTTTCGTCGGCATATTCAAACGCCTTCTGAATCAGATCCAGATCGGCCGCGGGAGAATAGCGCTTCACGGCCTGCATCATGGACTCGTAATGTTCTTCTCTGGTTTCCATTCAGGTTCCTGCCTTTTGTTTTTTCAGATGTATGAGGATCTCGCTGCGTTCGAGGTCGACCTTATGCCCGTCGCTGGTCAGCCGGATGCGGAGCGTCTTGGGCCGCTGCTCCAGTGCGAGCAGCCCCTGCTCCGCAAAGACCTCGAGGCAGACCCAGGTCTTGCCCGGGCAGCAGGGCCGCGCGGCAAAGCGCGCGATCTTTCGGCTGAGACAGCCGACCTCCTCCTGCAAGCAGCCGTCCTCGGCGTAGGCTGTGAGGTATTTCCACACGGCGACAAAATCCTGCCGCTCCGGCAGCAGCGCCTCCGCCTCCCGGCACGAGAGCGGCTGCCCGGCCCGGTGCCGCGCATAAAGCGCGTGCGCCTCGTCCTGCGCGGTGCGCATGGCCTCGTCCGGCCGGATGTCGACCAGATTGAGCTGTACGGTGCGCAGGCCGCGATATTCATTGATCTGCGGGGTAAACGCGATGTCCACCATGTCGCCGCGGCTGACCGCCGCGAGCCGCGCCGTGGTGGAGAAGAAGATCGCGCCCCAGCCATATTGCCCGCGCGTCAGGCGCAGACGCAGATGCTTCCCGCCGCCGACCTCCGTCAGCTCCTCCACGCGCAGCGCGCGCAGCAGCAGCAGCGGCCGCGGGCATCCTGCGCCGCAGGGTTCGAGCTCGTCGAGCGCTCCGACGTTCTCGATCGTGAGCAGCTGCGGCGGAATTTCGCAGTCGATCTTCAGATCGGCCTCATAATCTCCGGACGCGCGGAACTGCCGCGCAAGACGCTGGATCTCTGTCCGGAATGTGTCAATGTTTTCCCGCTGGATGGTGAAGCCCGCGGCCAGCTCGTGGCCGCCGTAGCTTTCCAGCAGCGGCGAGAGCTGCTTCAGCGCCGCAAAGAGGTTGAATCCTCCGTGTGACCGGGACGAGGCCTTGCCCTTCTCCCCATCGAGACAGATCAGAAACGTCGGACAGCTGTACTCTTCTGCCAGCCGCGACGCCACAATGCCGACCACGCCCTGGTGCCAGTCCTCACTTGCCAGTACAATGGCGTCCGGCCTGCCGCCCGCCGGCAGCATGGCCACGGCCTCCCGATAGATGCCGGTTTCGATCTCCTGCCGCTTCCGGTTCAGCCGGCAGAGCTGCGCCGCCAGTTCCACGGCGCGGGCGGCATCCTGCGTCAGAAACAGCTCCGTCGCAATATCCACCTGTCCCATGCGCCCGGCGGCGTTGATCCGCGGCGCGAGCGTATAGCCGATGGTGCCCGCCGTGATCGCGCCGCGCTTCACGGCGCACTCGGCCATGAGCGCGGCAATGCCGACGCGCTTCGGGTTCTCCAGTGCGCGCAGCCCCGCGGCGACCATCGTGCGGTTCTCCCCGGTCAGCGGAATTACATCTGCTACTGTGCCAAGACAGAGAAAATCGCAGTATTCCTCCAGCAGCTGCCGCACATCGCCGCCGATGGCGCAGGCCAGCTTGAATGCCACGCCCACACCCGCCAGCTCCGGGGCCGGAGCCGGCTGATCGGGCCGGTGCGGATCGACGACGGCGATGGCCGCCGGGAGCGTGGTCTTGCATTCATGATGGTCAGTGACGACCAGATCGATGCCAAGCTCACGGCAAAGCTCCGCCTCCTTGTTTGCGGTAATGCCGCAGTCCACCGTGACGATCAGGCTTACGCCCGCTTCCAGAAGAGACCGGATGGCGATCTCATTGAGGCCGTAGCCCTCCTCGAGACGCGCCGGGATGTAGCTCGTCACGTTTCCGCCGCGCTCGCGGAGAAATTCCGTCATCAGGCAGGTCGCCGTGATGCCGTCCACGTCATAGTCGCCGAAAACGCAGATATGCTCCTTCGTATCCAGCGCGCGCTGCACCCGCGCGACCGCCGGCTCCATGTCCAGCAGCGCGAACGGATCGGAGAGCGCGCAGCCGCAGGAGAGAAATTCCCGTGCCTGCTCGGGCGTATGATAGCCGCGGCTGCATAAGACCGCGGCTGTGATCGGGGAAAAGCCAGCCTGACGCAGGGCTTCGACCTCTGCGTCGTTCTTCGGGCCGGAAATGGCCCAGGTTCCGTACTTCACTTCAGATACACATCCATATTCGTTTCTTTTTCTGCTATTATAGCATCATGCCGCCCATATCACAACGTAAAATTCAAGAATTTACAATTTCGGAACGAAACGCCGCCGCGAAGGCTGCATTTTCTGGCGGAAGGACAATTTTTCCTTTCTTTCCCGCGCACGCTGTGGTAGAGTAGTGCCGGAAGGGGGCGCTGCCGTTGAAGAAAGGATCCGCGTCCGCAGCCGGACGCTGCGGGAAATGGCTGCTGCCGGCGCTGGCCGCGCTGACGGCGGCGGGCTGGCTCGGAAATTCGGCCATTGTGACAAAAGAATATACGATCGCCTCGCGGAGACTGCCGGAGGCGTTCTCCGGAATGCGCATCGTGCAGATCTCAGACCTGCATGGAAAGCGCTTCGGAAAAGACGATGCGCGGCTCCTGCGGGCCGTGCGGCAGGCACGGCCGGATCTCATTGCGCTGACGGGCGATTTTGCCGACGAGCTGACGGAGCTGTCCTCGCTGGAGCCGCTGCTTGAGGGACTGACGGCGCTGGCGCCGGTCTTTTACGTCACGGGAAACCATGAGTGGGTCATGGACGGCGCGCAGCGCCGGGAGCTGTTTGCGCTGCTGGACGGCTGCGGCGTCGTCCGCCTCCGCAACAGCTGGCGCGTGCTGAAAAGCGGCGGGAGCCGGATCGTGCTGGCCGGGGTGGACGACCCGAACGGCCCGGC
>DBLB01000171.1:20611-21112 GCA_002298695.1 Clostridiales bacterium UBA735
TATCGTGATGCTGGCGCACCGGAACGATCAGCTGGCGCGGTGGGCTGCGCTCGGCGTGGACGCCGTTCTGGCCGGACACGCCCACGGCGGGATCGTCCGCCTGCCGGGGATCGGGCCGGTATTCGGCACGCATTATGAGTTCTTCCCGGAGTTTACGAGCGGGCTTTACACGCAGGACGGGACGCAGCTGCTCGTCAGCCGGGGACTCGGCGCGAGCCACCGCCTGCCGCTGCGGATCGGAAACCCGCCGGAGCTTCCTGTGCTCATTCTGCGGGCGGAAGGGCCGGAAGCGTAAACATTTTATAAACAATCGCCGCGCGTCCTTGTTTTTCCGTTTTCTGCGGCTATAATGGGTGTTAAATCTATGGAACGTCGAGGGATGGCTATGTTTCGGAAAATCGGGGACGCGCTTTCGCGCTTTATGTCCGGCCGCTACGGCACGGACAGTCTGAATAAGGCGCTGCTGATCGCAACGGCGGTGCTGATCGTGCTCGGCTGGGC
>DBLB01000150.1 GCA_002298695.1 Clostridiales bacterium UBA735
GCAGAAGGGCGAGCTGCTCGGCATCGGCGGGAGCCTCTGCAATGTGTTCGAGCCGCTGGTGCTGAAGGAGCATTTTGACCTCAACTATATCCGCTCCATGATGATCACCTACGGCGCCTACGGCGCGCAGATGACAGGGACGGGATCGGCGGTGTTCGGCATCTACGACTCGTTTGAGTATGCCAGCGTTGCCTGCATGATGCTCAAGGAAAAATATTCGCAGGTGTTCCTTTCGACTACGGTATGATTTGCTGAAAATCTGGCCAGACTTTCTATGTGATATTACATAGAAAGTCTGGTTGATTTTTATGAAAAAACGGATTTTTTCGCTGATCTTTGTTTCTGCGCTGGCGCTTGGGCTGCTGTCCTGCGCGTATTTGCAGGCGCAGCAGCGGCAGCTTGCGGGTAAGCTCATCCGGCTGCACGTTGTTGCCAATTCCGATTCTCCGCTTGATCAGGCGATCAAGCTGCGGGTGCGCGACGCGGTGCTGGAAGCGGCGAAGACCGTGATGCAGGGGGCAGATGACCCGGAGCAGGCGCTGCTGGAACATCTTGACATTTTAGAGACCGCAGCAGAGGAAACAAGCCGACGGTTGAACCGCAGTCTGAACCGTTGCCTGAACCGTACCGCCAACCGGGACGAACCAGTCGCTTTGACATATGAAAGTGAGCGGTTCCCGACGCGGGAGTACGAGACGTTCTCGCTGCCGGCCGGCGTCTACCGGACGCTCCGCGTGACGATCGGCGAGGGAAAGGGACACAACTGGTGGTGCGTCGTGTTCCCGTCCATCTGCACGGCAGCCAGTCTGGACGAGCTGGAATCTGCGGCGGTCTCCGGCGGATTCACTGAGGGGGAAATCCGATTGATCACCGGTGCGGACGAGGGATATACGCTGAAGTTCAAAACACTGGAATGGATGCAGAAACTGAAGGCATTTCTCTTCGGCAGCTGAGGGGCGGATTCGCCCGGGGGGGTCGGGATGGAGCGGTGCGTGCGGCGGGGGAAAGACTTTTTTTGATAGGCTGCGAAGAGGCGCGGAGGCGTCTCTTTCTTTTTTGCCGTTTGAATGATATAATGAGAAAAACGGAAAAAAGGGGAGATCGATATGCTGACGCTGCTCTGTGGGGCGGACCGGCTGGAAACGTCGCGCGTGCTGCTGGAACGGCTCTGCGCACGGGCAAAAGCGGGCCGGGGCGGCAACATTCTGATCGTGCCGGAGCAGTATTCGCACGAGACCGAGCGCGCGCTCTGCCGCGCGGGCGGGGATTCCATCAGCCGCTATGCCGAGGTGCTCAGCTTCACGCGGCTGGCCAGCCGCGTGGCCGCAGTCTGCGGCGGCGTCTGCGAGGAGTATCTCGACGAGGGCGGGCGGATCCTGACGGTCTATCTGGCGGCGCAGCAGGTGCTGCCGGAGCTGAAATACTATGCCGCGGCAGCGGTGCGGCCGGCGTTTTTGCAGCAGCTGGCGGCGATTGTGGAGGAGTTTCTGAGCTACTGCGTTGAGCCGCAGGCGCTGCTGGACGCGGCGAAGCATGCGGAGGGAGAGTTTGCGCAGAAGCTGCGGGAGCTGGGGCTGCTGTACGAAAGCTATCTGTCCGTCTGCAAAACGGGGCGCAGCGACCCGGCGACGCGGCTGTTTCAGCTGAATGACCGGCTGTTCGAGCATCCCTATGCGGCGGACAAGACGTTTTATCTGGACGGGTTTTCCGATTTTACCGCGGCGCAGATGCAGATTCTGACCACGCTGCTGCCGCAGGCCGACGTGCTGGCGGCGCTGCCGACGGACGGCAGCGAACTGCCGGTGTTCGCTACAGCCTCGGAGACGGCGCGGCTGCTGAAAAAGCATGCCGCTGCGCTGGGCGTGCCGGTCCGAACCGAGCATCTGACATCGTCTGCCGCACGGCCGGCGGATACGCAGGCGTGGCTGGAACGGCTGTTTGCGCGCAGCGCGGAGCCGTATGCGGACGACGCGCCGCATCTCGCGCTGCACAGCGCCGCGACGCGCGCAGAGGAATGTGAATTTGCCGCGGCCTATGTGCAGCGCCATGTCCGGGGCGGCGGACGGTATCGCGATGTAACGATCGCGGTCTCCGACCCGGCGGCGTATCTGCCGCTGCTGCGCTCGGTTTTTGGGCGGGCAGGCATTCCGGCGTATTTTTCGGGGACGATGCCGGTGGTGCAGCATCCGGCTGTGGCGGCGCTCCGGGCGGCGCTGCATGCGGCGGAACGCTATGAGTATGAACCTGTGATGCAGTATCTGAAATCGCCGCTCTCGCCGCTGACACGCGAGGCGGCCGACCGGCTGGAACAGTATGCCTACCGCTGGAACCTGCACGGCAGCGTGTGGGAACAGCCATTGCAGTTCCATCCGAGCGGGTACGGCGCGCCGTGGACAGACGACGACCGCGCGGTGCTGGCGCAGCTGGAGCTCTGGCGGGAAGCGGCCATTGCGCCGGTACAGACGCTGCGGGCTGCGCTGCGCAGGGCGGGCTGCCTTGCAGAATCGGTTGAGGCGGTCGCACAGTTTTTGATGCAGACGGGGCTGGCGGAGACGCTCGGCGGGCAGGCCGAGCAGCTGCACGCGGCGGGACAGACGCAGCAGGCGCAGCAGACCGAGCAGCTCTATGAATACTTGTTGCAGGCGCTGGAGCAGATCTGGCAGATTGCGGGACGGCAGAGCATGCCGCAGGAGCAGTTTTTGCAGCTGCTGGAGCTGCTGCTCGGCTGCTACAGCATCGGCAGCATCCCGGCCAAGGCGGACGAGGTACAGATCGGGCCGCTCCCGGCCATGCGGCACCGGCAGACGGGGGTGTTTCTGCTGTTGGGCGCGGAGGAAGGAAAATTCCCGTCGTTCCAGACGCCGGACGGCCTGCTGAGCGACGAGGAACGGAAAAAGCTGCTCTCGCTGGGGCTTTCGCTGGCCCCGTCGCAGGAATCGCGGCTGGAACGGGAGCTCGGCTGGATTTATACGGCGCTTTCGGCGGCGACGGGACAGGTGGTGCTGTCGACCGGCGGCGGGCAGGCGTCGTATCTGCTGGAACGGACGCGGCTGCTGTTTCCGGCGGCGCGTGTGCTGCGCCGGGAGGACTATGCCTATGTGCCGGACGCCGGCGCGGCTGCGGCGGCCTATGTGCGCGCGGAGCGGACGGAGGCGCTTGCGCTGCATCCGGTACTCTTGCAGGCGGCACAGGATTTGCGCGCGCACAGCCGCTATGGCTTTGCGCCGCTGCGGCAGGAGAGCGTCCGCGGGCTGTATGGCAGCAGGATTCAGCTTTCGGCCTCGCGCATCGATCAGTTTTCGGCCTGCAAGTATGCGTTTTTCCTGCGCTACGGCCTGAAATCGGAGAGCTGGAAGCAGGCGAGGTTTGACGCACCCATTTTCGGCACGTTTGTCCATTATGTGCTGGAACAGACGGTGCGCGACACGATGGCGCAGGGCGGATTCCACAAGGTTCCGGAGGAGACGGTCATGGAGACGGTCGACCGGCACATTCAGGGGTACGCTGAGGCATTTCTGCCGGACTTGAAAGCCCGTGGAGATCGGTTTTCCTATCTGTTTGCGCGCAGCCGCAGAGAGGTGCGGGACATTGCGGCGGATGTGGCGCGTGAGCTGCGCCGGTCGGACTTCGTGCCGGCGGACACCGAGCTGGAATTTGCGGCGAAGGGCGCGCTGCCGCCTGTGGAGGCCGCGGGGCGGCTGGGCAGCAGCGTCATTTCCGGCTTTGTGGATCGGGTGGATCTGTTTGAGACGGAGCAGGCGGCCTATTACCGCGTGGTGGACTATAAAACGGGAAGCAAGGACTTTGACTATGCGTCCATTTTGCAGGGCGAGGGCTTGCAGATGCTGATTTATCTGTTTGCGCTGAAAAAATACGGCCCGGCCCGCTACGGAAAGCCGCTTATTCCGGCGGGCGTACTCTATGTGCCGAGCAGGTCGGCCATGGAACGCATTGCACCGGGAGAGGATGCGGCACAGGCGCAGGCGCTGCGGCAGAAGAAACGGCGGCGCAAGGGGCTGGTGCTGGCGGACGAGGACGTTTTGCAGGCGATGGAGCACGGCGAGACGACGGAATATCTCCCGGCGCAGCGGAAAAAGGGCGAATGGTGCGGCGACCTTGCGACGCGGGAACAGTTTTCGGAGATGGAGCAGTTTGTCGGGACGTCGCTCGCAGAGCTGACGGATACGCTGCTTGCGGGTGCGGTCGCGCCGGATCCGCTCGGGCGCGGGCCGAAGCTGCCGTGTGACTACTGCGAATATCAGGCAGCCTGCCATCGGGATCTCGGCGGGCTGGCGCGGCGGTATACGTCTGCGATCGGCGCGGAACAGTTCTGGGAATCGGTAGAGAGGAGGATCGGCCATGGCGGTGACGCTGACAAAGGCGCAGCAGGCGGTCGTTGACAATGAGGGCGGGGCGCTGCTGGTTTCGGCGGCGGCCGGATCCGGCAAGACGAAGGTGCTCATTGACCGGCTGCTGCGGAAGCTCTGCGCGCCGGAGGCGCCGGCCAACATCGACGAGTTTCTGATCATTACTTACACGAACGCTGCAGCGGCGGAGCTGCGGGCGAAGATCTCGGCGGCCTTGGCCGAGCGGCTGGCAGGACATCCGGAAAACCGGCATTTGCAGCGGCAGCTGACGCGCATTTATCTGACGCAGATCTCTACGGTGCACGCCTTCTGCGCGTCGGTTCTGCGGCGGTATGCGCATGTGCTGGATCTGCCGGCGGATTTCCGCGTCGGCGAGGAATATGAAATGGACGGGCTGCGCGAGCGTGTGCTGGACGAGGTTCTGGAGGACGCCTATGCGCATCTGACGGAGGAACCGGGCATCGCGGCGGCGATCGACCGACTCGGACACGGGCGGGACGACCGGAAGCTGGCGGCGCTGGTGGTGCAGCTCTATGAGGCGGCGCGCTGCCAGGTGAAGCCAGAGGCGTGGATGGCAGCATGTGAAGCGGCCTATCAGGATGCGCGGCCCGCCGCACAGACGCCCTGGGGCGCATACTGGCTGGCTCGGCTGCGCAGCGCGGCGGAGCACGCGGACGAATGTCTGTGCGATGCGCTCGGGGCGGTGCAGCGGGATGCGGTGCTGGCGGAGAAGCTGGGGCCGCTGCTGGAACGGAACCGGGAGGCAGTGCAGCCTTATCGCACGGCGGCGGACTGGGACGCGGTGTTCGCGGCGCGGACGCCGGAGTTCGGGCGGATGCCCGTGGTGCGGAAGGCGGAGGACCTCGAGGCGAAGGAGCAGGCCGCAGCGCTGCGGAAGACGGCCATCGGGCTGGTGCGCGATGCGCTGGACGCGTTTTACGGCGACTCGGAGACGGTCTGCACCGATCTGGCGCAGTCGTTCGGGCCGATCGCGGGGCTGTTTTCGCTGGTGCGGCGGTTTGACCGCGCCTATACGGCGGCAAAGCGGCAGCGGAAGCTGCTTGATTTTGCCGATCTGGAGCATGAGGCCATCCGGCTGCTGACCGACCGCTATACCGGCCGGCCGACTGCTGCGGCGCGGGAGCTTGCGGGGCAGTTCCGCGAGATACTGATCGACGAGTATCAGGACTCCAACGCGATCCAGGAGACGATCTTTCAGGCAATTTCCCGGGATGGGCAGAATCTGTTCATGGTCGGGGACGTCAAGCAGTCCATCTATCGGTTCCGGCTGGCGGAGCCGGAGATCTTCCTGCGCAAGTACGCCGCGTATCCGGACAGCGGGGACGCGGCGGCGGGCGAGGGGCGGAAAATTCTGCTTTCGGACAACTTCCGGTCACGGCCGGAGATCCTGGCGGCGGCGAACGACGTGTTTTCACTGGTGATGAACCGCGAGGCGGCGGAGCTGGACTACGGCGCGGCGGAGGCGCTGCGTGCGGGACGGGAATTTCCGGCGGCGCCGGGGCCGTTTGTCGAGCTGCACTGCATCGATTTGCAGGACGGCGCGGACGAGGATGGGCCGGGGCTGGAAAAAAGCCGGGAGGAGGCGGCGTTTGCTGCGCGGCGGATCCGGCAGATGCTGGATGAGCGCGTCCCGGTGACGGACGGCGATGCGCTGCGGCCGGTCACGCCCGGGGACATCGTGATCCTGATGCGCTCGCCCGGTGCGACGGCGGCAGTCTACCAGCAGGCACTGCGGGCGGTCGGCGTGGACAGTGTCAGCGACCGGAGCGGAAGCGTGCTGGATACGACGGAGGCGGAGGTGCTGACGGCAATTCTGGCAGTGATCGACAATCCGCATCAGGACGTGCCGCTGGTGACGGCGCTGGGCAGCCCGGTTTTCGGATTTTCGCCGGATGAACTGGCGCAGCCGCGCATGGGAAAACGCGACGGCGATTATTATGAATGCCTGCTGGCGATGGAGCTGCAGACGGAGAAGGTGCAGCGCTTTCTGCACTGGCTGGAGGCGCGGTGCGCACAGGCGGAGCAGAGTACGGTAGCGGAGCTGATCGACAGCGTGCTGACCACGACGGGCATGGCCGAGATCTTTGCCGCGATGCCGGATGGGGCGCAGCGGACAAAGAACCTGGCGGCGCTGCGCGATCTGGCCATTGCGGCGGAGCGGACGGAAAGCTGCGGACTTGCCTCGTTCCGGGCGCAGCTGGAGCAGATGCGCGAGCGCGGCATCGTGCCGCCCGGGCAGGGCGGCGAGACAGAGAACGCGGTGCGGATCATGAGCATCCACAAGTCGAAGGGACTGGAATTTCCGGTCGTGTTTCTGGCCGACCTTTCGCGGCGGTTCAATTTGCAGGACAATACGGCCAGCGTTCTGACTGACCCGGCGCTGGGCGCTGCGGCGCTGGCCGCCGATCTGGAGGCCAACGCCTGCTGGCCGACGATCGCGCATCTGGCCATTGCGGACAAGAAGACGCGGCAGGCTGTGGCGGAGGAAATGCGCGTGCTGTATGTGGCGATGACGCGGGCAAAGGAGCGGCTGATCATGAGTTATTGCTCGGCACAGCTGACGTCTGCTCTGAAAAAGTGGAACGCGGCGCTCACGCGGCCGCTGCGGCCATTCGTCGCGGCGCAGGCGCGGCGCCCCGGAGACTGGGTGCTGCTGGCGGCACTCTGCCGGACGGAGGCGGGCGCACTGTTTTCCGTGACGGGTGGAAATGCCTGGAGCGCGGTGCAGGAATTCCCGTGGGACATTCAGATGCACGATGCGGCGGGGCT
>DBLB01000128.1:0-23159 GCA_002298695.1 Clostridiales bacterium UBA735
CTTTACACAAGGGAGCCTTTGCCCGCTTCGGCGGGGTTAGGGCCGATGGGGCATCGGCCAAAGGCATTTTTCATAAAAAGGAGGCTATTTATGGCATCCAACAGAATTGGGCGCATCAATGAGGAGATCCAGCGGGAGCTGGCCGAGCTGATCCGGAATCTGAAGGATCCGCGCGTGCAGACCATGATCTCCATCACCCGCGTGGATACCACGCCGGATCTGCGCTATTCCAAAATTTACGTCAGCGTGCTCGAAGAGGCGCGGCAGAAGGAGGCCGTCAAGGGCTTAAAGTCCGCAGGCGGCTGGCTGCGGCGCGAGCTTGGGGCAAGATTGCAGCTCCGCTATACGCCGGAGCTGGTCTTCGAGCTGGACGATTCGCTGAAATATGGCGCGCACATGTTTGATCTGCTGACGAAATTGCAGGAGCAGGAACAGCGCGCGGAGGACGGCCATGACGAGGGCTGAGACCGCCGCGTTTCTGCGCGAACATGACCATTATTGCATCCTGACACACCGCCGCCCGGACGGCGATACGATCGGCAGCAGCGCCGCGCTCTGCCTTGCGCTGCGCGCGTTGGGCAAAACGGCGTGGCTGCTGCGCAATCCGCAGTTCACGCCGCGCTTTGACGCGGTGCTGGAGGGGTTGGTGTGCGAGGACGTGCCGGACGGGGCGACGATCGTCTCGGTCGATGTGGCTGCGCCGGATCTGCTGCCCATCGGGCGGGAAGAACTGGCGGAGCAAGTGCAGCTCGTCATCGACCACCACGCGCGCAGCAGCGTCCCGGCGGAGCGGCGCCTCGTGGAGGCAGAGCGCGCGGCCTGCGGCGAGATTATCTTCGGCTTGCTGGAACTGCTCGGCGTTTCGCCGGATGCGCGGATGGCGGAGGCGATCTACATTGCGATCTCCACGGACACGGGCTGCTTCCAGTATTCGAACACGACGGCGGATACGCTTCGTATCGCGGCGGCCTGCAAGGACGCGGGCGCAGACACCTATGCCGTAAATCAGGTCTTTTTCGGCACGAAGAGCTTTGCAAGATTGAAGCTCGAAGCACGTATGACTGAGAGCACGGAGTTTTATGCGAACGGGAAGGTCGCACTGGTGGAGCTGCCGCAGGCGTGGCTGGATGAGCTGGGCGCGAGCGAGGACGATGTGGACTCGATCGCGGGCTTTGCGCGCGCGATCGAGGGCGTTGAACTCGGTATCACGGTGCGCGACGTCGAAGACGGGAACGGGAAGCTCTCGCTGCGGACGAGCGGAAAATACGACGCCTGCAAGCTCTGCCAGGAGCTTGGCGGCGGCGGACATGCGGCAGCCGCCGGGGCGACCGTGCCGGGGGGCATTGCGGGCGCGAAGCGAGCCATTTTGGACGTGCTGCGCCGGAAAGGAATCCTCTGAGCGATGGCAAACGGCATTTTGATCGTGGACAAGCCTGCGGGCTGGACGAGCCAGGACGTGGCGGCGAAGCTGCGCGGCGTGTTCCATGAGCGGCGCATCGGCCACAGCGGCACGCTCGACCCGATGGCGACCGGTGTGCTCGTTTTGTTTGTGGGACGAGCGACACGGGCCGTCGAGTTTGCGGAGAGTGACAGCAAGGAATATCTGGCCGGGCTGCGCCTCGGTCTTGTGACGAATACGCAGGACACGAGCGGCGAAACGCTCGGGACCCATCCGGTCTCGGTCACGCGCGAGGAATTGGACGCGGCATTGGAGGGCTTCCGTGGCGAGATCGCGCAGATCCCGCCGATGTATTCCGCCATCAAGATCGGCGGGAAAAAGCTCTACGAGCTGGCACGGAAGGGCCAGGAGGTGGAGCGGAAGCCGCGGAATATCACGATATTTGACCTTGCAGTGGAGGGCGGATGCGGTTCTGACTGGGATCTGCGCGTCCACTGCTCGAAGGGGACGTATGTCCGGACGCTCTGCCACGACATCGGGCAGAGACTTGGCTGCGGGGGCTGCATGTCCTCTCTTCGGCGCACGCGGGCCGGGCGGTTCACGCTGGAGCAGGCCGTCACGATGGAGCAGATCCTGGAATTTGTGCAGGAACACGACCCGTCGGAGCTGCTGATGCCGGTGGACGCGCTGTTCGCGCAGCATCCGGCGCTGATCGTGACGCTGGGACAGACAGAGAAGCTGAAGCATGGGGCCGCCGTCCGCGACTGGCATTTTGCGGACGGAACGTACCGCGTGTACAGCGAGACAGGAGAATTTTTGCTGCTTGGCACGGTCAAACGGCAGATTTTGACCACGGTCAAGAGCTTTTTTGAGGTATGAAGGAAACGGGAACGCGCGTGATCGCGCTTGGATTTTTTGACGGCGTCCACATCGGGCACGGCGCGCTGCTGCACCGGACGCGCGAGCGGGCGACGCAGCTGGGACTGCGCGCGGCGGCGATGAGCTTTGACAGCCACCCGAACGCGCTCGTATTCGGCGAGGCGGTGCGGCTGATCAATACGATGGACGACCGGGCACGGCTGATGCGGCGGCTGTACGGCATCGACGACGTCATTTTCGCCCATTTTGACCGGGCGATGATGGAAATGCCGTGGGAGGAGTTCCTCGGCGACTTCCTTGTGCGGGAGAACGGCGCGGTGCATCTCGTCTGCGGGCACGATTTCCGGTTTGGCTACCGCGGCGAGGGCGACGCGGAGAAGCTGCGCACGTATTGTGCGGCGCACGGGCTTGGCTGCGACGTGATTCCGCCGGTCACGATCGACGGGCGGACGGTCAGCTCGACATATATCCGGGCGCTGATCGCTGAGGGGCGCATGGAGGAGGCGGAACGCTTCCTTGGGCATGCGCACCTGCTGTCCGGGCCAGTGCGGCACGGATATGGCCGCGGCGGGAAGATCGACATGCCGACGGCCAATCTGGCGTTTCCGGCGGGCGTGCTGGTTCCGGCCTATGGCGTTTATGCTGCGGAGGCGGAGGTGAACGGGACACGGTTTGCGGCTATTGTGAACGTCGGAATCCATCCGACGGTCGGGGCGCTGGACGCGCCGGTGCTGGAGGCGTGGATCCAGGGAGACTGCGGCGACCTCTACGGAAAGGAAATGACGGTGTTTTTGTACCATCAGATCCGCGGGGAACGGAAATTTCCGTCCATGGAGGCGCTCAAGGAGCAGGTCCTGCGCGACACGGAGGAAGCAATGGACTATTTGCGGACGAGAGGGGAGGGCGTATGCCGAAACTGCTGCACGAACTGAAGGAAGCTGCGCGAGAGGCGCTCTGTGAGCGCGATCTGCTGCGCGAAAGCCGGCACGAAAAAGCGGAGCATGTGGTACTGCTGATCCGGAATGCGGCGGCGGGTGCGGCGTTTTTGCTGTTTATCGCTTCGCTGCTGCATGCGCCTGCGGAGGCGCTGCTCAAGGGGATCGCATATTTCTTTGGTGCGGCGGCGTATTTCTGCGAAATCGCGCTGCTGACAGACTGCTTTACGGTCAGCGTGCCGCACCGGGAGCTGTTTATGGCTGCCTGTTTCGGGCCGCTCTATATTCTGCTGGGACTGAGCTATCTGCTTGGACATTAAAATTGCCGCATTCCGGGAGGAATGCGGCTTTTTTGCGCGGCAAAGGATGGAAGGACGGGAGACGGGGTGTCGTCCCTGCGGGGTGTGCGGATTCGCCGGGGAATTTGCGAGGGATCGGTGCAGTCTGCCGGGCGGACGAGGTTTTCGGGGCTGTGTGGGCGGCGGATCTCAGGTGAGCAGCATGCGGTCGTTGGTGAGCTCCTCGCCGGCGGCTTTTTTGAATTCCAGCAGGAGCTTTTCCACGGTGAGGCCGTCGCGCTGTGCGCCGGCGGCGTCGTGGATGATGCGGCCGCGGTCCATCATGATCGTGCGGTTGCCGAGCTCGAGCGCAGAGGCCATGTTGTGCGTGATCATGAGGCAGGTGAGGTGCTCGTCGCGGACGATCTTCTTTGTGAGTGTCAGCACCTTTTCCGCGGTACCGGGGTCGAGCGCCGCCGTATGCTCGTCGAGCAGGAGGAGCTTCGGCGGGTTGATCGTGGCCATGAGCAGCGTGAGCGCCTGCCGCTGGCCGCCGGAGAGCAGGCCGACCGGCTGCTTCATCCGGTCCTCGAGGCCCATGCCGAGCATCGCCACGCGGTCGCGCAGCATGCGCTTCTCGCTTTTGGAGATGCGGCTGAGCCAGCCGCCGTGTCCGGCGGCGAGCGCCAGGTTTTCTTCAATGCTCATGCCCGGCGCGCTGCCGCGCATGGGATCCTGGAAGAGGTGGCCGATGACGCGCGAGCGACGGTGCTGCGGCTGCATCGTGATGTTTTCTCCATCGAGGAAAATGCTGCCGGAATCGGTGAGGAACGTGCCGCAGATCGCGCCGAAGAGCGTCGATTTACCTGCGCCGTTCGCGCCGATGATGGAGATGAAATCGCCGTCTGCCACGGTGAGCGACAGATCGTCGAGCGCTTTTTTCGCGTCCTCCGTGCCGGGGTTGAACGTTTTGGAGACGTGTTTGAGTTCCAGCATTTCAGCGTACCTCCTTCCGCATCTGCATCTGCCGCCGGAGCACCGGGAGCTGCCCCTTGAGATAGGGGCCGGCAATGGCAAGGATGACGATGATGGACGAGACGAGCTTGAGCATCGACGCCGGCATATCGAAGCGCAGCGCAATGGTATACACCAGCCGGAACACGAACGCACCCAGCACCGCACCGATGGCGCGCAGGGTGACGTTTTTCTTGCCGAAGAACGCGCCGCCGATCAGCAGCGACGCCAGCGCGATCGTCACCATGCCGGAGCCGATATCGATGTTGACCGACTTCTGTGCCTGCGCGAGCAGGCAGCCGGACAGGGCCGTGAACGCGTTTGCCACGCAGAGGCCGACAGTTGTCGTGAAGATCGGGTTGATGGAACTGGACTTGACCATATCGGGGTTGTTGCCGGTGGCGCGGATGGCGAGGCCGAGCTTCGTCCGCAGGAACAGCGACAGGAACGCGATCACGAGCGCGACCGCGATGAAGCTGACGGCCAGCTTCTGCTGCCCGGCGAGGACGGTACCCTCCAGCAGGGCCTGCATCTTCGTGAAGACGGTATCTGCCTTGTTCATATTAAGAAGCGAGGTATTGCCCATGACTGCGATGTTGATGGAATAGAGCGCTGTGTTGACGATGATGCCGGCCAGCAGGCTGTTGATGCCCATCCGCGTCTGCAGGAATGCCGTGACGAAGCCGGAGACCATTCCGGCCAGCATTGCCGCCGGAATGGACAGGAACGGATGGCCCGCGAGGGCGACGACCGCGCCGACCGACGCGCCGAGCGTGAAGCAGCCGTCGGTGGACAGGTCGCAGACGTTCAGCATCGTATAGCTCAGAAACAGCGCGAGGACCGTCAGCGAGCTCATCAGGCCCAGCTCCAGCGCCGTCTGCACGAGCGAGAGAATCATTGCAAGTGACATAGGGTTCCCCTTTCTTCCTCTGCGCAGCCCCGCGTCCGACGGGCGCGGGGCTGCATCTCATTTCCTCGTTTATTCGAAGGATTCTGCGGTCTGGATCGGCTGCACCTTCGTGCAGTACGGGGCGAAGGTCTCAGCGATCTGGTCGTAGTCGAGGCCGAGGGCCGCGCAGGTCTCGGTGTTGACGGTGGCCGTGCCGTTGTCGAACGTCATGACGGGCATTTCAGCGGGGTTCTTGCCGTTCAGCAGAATGTCGGCGACCATGTTGGCCGTTTCGACGCCAAGGTTCGCGTAGTCGACGCCGTAGCCGAGGAATGCGCCGTTCAGAGCGAAGGAGTCTGCGCCGGTGTACTGCGGGATGCCCGCCTCGGCGAACAGCTCGTAGATGGAGAGCTCGGCGGTCATGACGGTGTTGTCGGTCGGGGTGAAGATGGCGTCGACACCGTCGGCCACAGCGGCCTGGGCCGCGAGGATGACCTCGTCGACGGAGGTGCCGGTATATTCCTTATAGGAGACGCCCTTTTCGTCGAGGTACGCCTTTGCGTCGGCGATCGGGGTCGCGGAGGAGTCCTGGCCGACATTGTAGAGCAGGCCGATGTTGGAAGCGTCGGGATCCGCAGCGAAGATGAGGTTCAGGACCGCACTGGTATCAAGCGCGTCGGACGTGCCGGTGATATTGGCGCCGGGTGCTTCAAGCGAGGCGACCAGGCCGCAGGAGATCGGATCGGAGACGGCGGAGAAGACGACAGGGATATCGGTGCCCTCGGTCTCGGCCTGCATGGAGATGGCGACCGGGGTGGCCACGCCGATCATCAGGTCGACGCCGTCGGCTTTGAAGTTCGAGATGATCTGGGCAAGGACGTTCGCGTCGGCGTTGCAGTTGTCGTATGCGACTTCGAACGTCACGCCGTTCTGCTCGCCGATGGAGGCAAGCTGCGTCTGGATGTTGTCCACGATCTGGTTCAGGGATGCGTCGTCGACGTAGTTGCACAGGCCGATCTTGAAGACCTTGCCGGAATCGGTGTCCTCGGCGGCGTCGGCAGCGTCGGTGGTGTCAGCGGGTTCTGCGGTATCGGCAGGTTCTGTGGTGTTCGCAGTGGTATCGGCGGCGGAGTCTGCAGCGTCCGTGGTCTTGGAAGCGCAGGCGGCGAATGTGAGCAGCATCATGGCCGCGAGGATGAGAGCGATGATCTTTTTCATAATAAATGTCCTTTCTGTGATGAAGTCAAATTGGTGTTTTGGGTTATCGGGTCTCTTCACAGCAGGGACGCCATCGCTTTGTAAATAATTTCATAAGAATTCCTCCTTGGAAAAACAAAAAATCCTGTCTCAGCATTTCTGCTGGGACAGGATGTAAATACTTCCTGCGGTGCCACCCGGCTTGACGCTTGCGCGCCCTCTTTTCGCATACCATCATATGCTGGCCTTTGGTCACGGAGCGCCCATCTCCGTCTCGCATACTCGGCGTCTGCCTTTCCGCTCGCCCTCGGAAGCCCATTCACCACAACTGCCCCTGCCGCACTCGCACCACCGGCGGCTCTCTGGATGGAAACATATTTGTGATTACTCACTCTTCCTCAACGGTTTGTTTGATTGCCCGTATTTAAGCACATTTTTCCGCCGTTGTCAAGAGGAAATTTTTTATTGCGCGAAAAAAATTGACACCGGAAGGAAAATATGGTCTAATGCAGGGGAGGGGGGATACTCTGTGAAACTCGAACAGGCCCGCGCGCAGATCGCTGCATACGGCCGCCGGATGATCACCGCCGGTCTCAGCCGCGGCACGGGCGGAAATCTGAGCGTTCTGGACCCGGAATGCGGTCTGGTTGCCATCAGCCCGTCCGGGCTGGACTATTTTGAGACGACGCCGGAAGATGTTGTCGTCACCGATTTGGAGGGGCGCATCGTCGAAGGAGCGCGCAGGCCCTCGACGGAGCTTGGGCTGCACCTTGCGTTCTATCGTCGGAAGCCAGGCATCCGCGCCGTCGTTCACACCCACTCGCCGTACTGCACGACGCTCGCCTGCATGCGTGTGCCGCTGGAGGCAATGCATCTGGTCTTTGCTGGAGCGGGCTGTGACCGCGTGCCCTGCGCGCCGTATGCCACGTTCGGTACGCCGGAGCTGGCCGCCGTGAGCGCCGAAGCCTGCGGGGAGGCAAACGCCGTCCTGCTGGCCAGCCACGGGCTGGTCGCCTGCGGGGAAAGCCTGCCGGGGGCGTTTTCGCTGGCGGAAGATCTGGAATTCTGCGCGGAATTGCAGTGGCGCTGTCTCTGCGCCGGCGGGATGCAGACGCTGACGCATGCGCAGCTCGAAGCGATCCGCGGCCGATTCCAGAGCTATGGCCAATAAACTGGCCCTATGAAATTTCTTAAAACTGACACTTTTTCATGTCCAGTTCCGGTGCTACTCTAAAGGCACAAACAGAACCGGGAGGGACTTTCCATGAAACATCAGAAACTCTATCGTCTCTGCCTCGCGGCACTCTTCGCAGCGCTGTGTCTGGTGGCGACAAACATCATCCACATTCCGATCCCTGCGACGGATGGATATATCAACCTCGGCGACTGTGTCGTGCTGCTGGGGGCATTCCTGCTCGGGCCGGTCTACGGCGCAGCTGCGGGCGGTGTCGGCTCTGCGCTGGCTGACATTCTGACGGGCTACACGGTCTTTGCACCGGGGACGTTCGTCATCAAGGCCGGCATCGCCGTGATCGCCGCGCTCATCATGAAGGCACTCGGCAGCAAGATGAAGGCGGCGCCTGTCGTGGCCGGGATCGCGGGCGAGGTCTGGATGGTGCTGGGCTATTTCCTGTATGAGAGCATTTTCCTCGGCTACGGACTGGCCGCAGCGGGCAGCATCGGCGGCAACGCCATTCAGGCGGCGGCCGGTGTGATTCTGGCCGCAGCGCTCTACGCCGTGCTGAGCAAGGTGCCAGAAATCAAAAAAGCGGCCGTCTGAGGCCGTTTTCGGGAGGCATTTCTATGTATGAACAGATCACTGCGCAGGCCAGACAGGCCGTGGAGGAGCTGCTGGACGCCGCGAAACTGAAGCCCGGCGACATGTTCGTTGTCGGCTGCTCGTCGAGCGAGATGGTGGGGCAGAGGATCGGCAAGGGATCCAGCCTCGAAGCGGCGCAGGCTGCGTTTGACGGCATTTACCCGGTCTTGCAGGCGCGGGGGATTTATCTTGCCGCGCAGTGCTGCGAGCATCTGAACCGCGCACTGATCGTCGAGGAAGAGGCTGCTGACAAATACGGCCTCGATGTCGTCAACGTTCAGCCGTGGGAGCATGCGGGCGGTTCGTTCGCCACGACGGCGTTTGCACGGTTTGCACATCCGGTCGCTGTGACGCATGTCCGCGCCAAGGCGGGCATCGACATTGGCGGCACGCTGATCGGCATGCACCTGAAGGAGGTCGCGGTGCCGGTACGTCTTTCGATCCGGCAGATCGGCGAGGCAAGCATCCTCTGCGCCCGTACCCGCCCGCCCTATATCGGCGGCGAGCGCGCCCGCTACCGCGAGGATATGAAATAATTTTCGAAATGCTGCCGGACGTCCGGATTCGCCGGGGGTTTGCAGAAAATCAGTGCGGAGCGCCGGGCGGACAGAGGCGTCCGCCCCTGCGGGGGCGGAGGAAGGTTTCGGTTCGTGCTGGTACGGATGGGAAATTGAGATTTTGCGCATACGAAAACGGAGATACCCGGCTGGGTATCTCCGCCTTTTTTTACTGCTTTGCAGCGGATTTTGCCGCCTGGCGCTCAGCTTCCCATTCGGCGTCCCGGTGTGCGTGGGCGCACATGGCGTCGTAGGTCTGCTGGCTGATGTCATGCTCGATCTTGCAGGCGTCCTGCTCAGCGGTCTTCTGGTCGACACCGATGGCAATCAGAAATTTCGTCAGCGTCTTGTGGCGGTCCAGCATTTTTGTGGCAATTGCCATGCCGCTCTCTGTCAGGGTGATCAGCCCGTCGCGGTCCATGGTGATATACCCGCTTTCGCGCAGGCGCTTGGTGGTGTAGGTGACGCTGGGCTTTGTGACGCCCAGATGCTCCGCCACGTCGATGGAACGGATATAGCCGTGCTTTTCCTGCATCATCAGCATGGCTTCCAGATAGTCTTCTGAGGCTCTGAGTATTTTCATGGCGGTCCTCCCGTCCTTTCCTGGGCTTTCTAGCTCACTGTCTTACATGTTAACATACTCTAACTAAAAATGCAAGAATAAACAATCGTTCTGCACGCTTATTTTGCAGGGGCTCCGCTTCCCCATTACGCGCGGACGCGGCGGAGGGAGAACGTTGCGGCGAAGCAGAGCGCGAGCAGCAGCGCGATCGTCGCGCCCGCAGAGCAACCGAGGTAATAGGCAAGGATCAGCCCTGCGACCGAGGCGATGAGCGCGCCGAGGACAGAAAACAGGTGATACTGCCGGACATTTTTTGCGACGTTGCGCGCGGAGGCGGCGGGCAGGACCAGCAGGGAATTGATGACCATCAGGCCCACCCAGCTCATCGCCAGCGTGACGACGACGGCGATGACGACGGTGAAGAGCGTCTCGTTCCGCGCGGTTTTCAGGCCGCGGGAGGAGGCCAGCTGCGGATGGATGGCTGTCAGGATGAGCTGGTTGGAGCGGAGCACCCAGAGCAGAACGACCGCCAGCAGCACGAGCGCCAGCGCACCGATCTCGCCGGGGGTGACGGAGAGAATGTCGCCGATCAGATATTTATTGAATTTTGTGAAGCTGCTGCCGCCCATCGTGGCGATGAAGATGCCGAGAGCGACCGCTGTGGACGAAAAGACGCCAATGATCGTATCGGCCGACTGATTTGAACGGCTGCGGACGAACGAGAACAGCAGCGCGAACGCCACCGCCAGCCCCACGGCCCACCAGATCGGCAGCGCCGCGCCGCAGAGGACGCCGATGGCGATGCCGGTGAAGCCGGAATGGCCGAGCGCGTCGGAGAAAAAGCTCATTTTGCCCGTGACGATCATCGTGGAGAGCAGACCGAACAGCGGGGCCATGACCAGTACGGCCAGCAGCGCATTTTTCATGAAATTCATGGACAGAAACTCTGCGCCGAGCGCGTCGCAGAGGGCATACCAGAGCGTCATTCCGCGCCACCTCCCATGTGGAACGCGCGGGCGAACTCGTCCGAGTTCAGCACGTCCAGCGGCGTTCCTTTCTTGATGAGCTTTCCGCCCGCGAGCAGCACGACGCGGTCGCAGTAGCGCGGCAGCATTGAAAAATCGTGTGTGGTCATGAGGATGGAGAGGTCATATTTTTTGCGGATCTCGTCAAGCATCTGCATGAGTGTCTCCATGCCCTCGACGTCGACGCCGGAGAGCGGCTCGTCCAGAATCAGAATATTCGGCATGGGTTCCAGCGCGAGGGCGAGCAGCACCCGCTGAAGCTCGCCGCCGGAAAGCGTGCCGATGCGCTTGTCAATGAGGTTTTCTCCGTGAACGCGCGTGAGGCACTCGGTCACTTTTTCACGCATGGTGCGCGTCGGGCGCAGGAAAGCAGGCCGTTTGAAGATGCAGCAGGTGAAGAGGTCTATGACGCTCACGGCGTCGGCGGGGTCGAATGTGGGACTCTGCGGGACGTAGCCGATGCGGAGCTTTTCCTCGCGGCCGTCGGCAGCGTGGAACGTGATCCGGCCCTCATATTCGCGCTGGCCGAGAATGGCACGGAGAAGCGTGGATTTGCCCGCGCCGTTCGGACCGATCAGGGCGACCATCTGGCCGCAGTGCATGTGCAGGTTGACGTCGTCCAGCGCGGCCTCCGCGCCGAACCTGACAGATAAGTGTTCGATCTTCAGACAGCAGGCGTGTTCGCAGTCGCCGCCGTTCGGGTGTTTGAATGGTATCATCCCAATGCTTCCTTTATGGTGTCGATATTCCGGGTCATGGCGGAGAGATAGTCGGCGCTGCTGATCGCGGTGTCCAGCGAGAAGACGGCACAGCCGGTCTCGCGGGAGACGAGCTCCGCTGCGTCCGCCGTGCCGTTGATCTCGGTGAAGACGGCAGGGATATTCTGGTCGCGGAGCAGGGTGATGATGGCCTCCAGCTCGCGGGCGGACGGTTCACTGCCGGCCTCGATCTCCATGGAGGCGGCAATTTCCAGATCAAAAGCCTGCGCGAAATAGGCAAAGCCATCGTGGAAGGTGACGAGCTTGCGGCAGGAGAGATCGGCGAGCTGCTGCTCGCCGTAGGTTTGCAGCGCCTCCAGCTTTTCGCACCAGATGTCTGCGTTTTCCGCGAACAGGGCGGCGTGCTGCGGGTATTCCGCGGCGAGGGCCGCTTCGACGGTGCGGGTCATGGCGATCATGTTCTCCGGCGCGAGCCAGGTGTGCGGGTCATATTCACCCTCCTCGCCGGGCAGAAGCGAAAGCCCTGCTGAGGCGTCAATGACGGTCTCACAGGAGGCAAGGGCGTCGCCCATGAATTCCTCGAGTCCCGCGCCGCTCAGCACCACGAGGTGCGCCGACTCGACGGCACGCATCTGGTCGACGGAGAGGGCATAGTCGTGGACGCAGGAGACCGACTCGGAGATGAGCGTTTCGACGGTCAGATCCGTTCCGGCTGTGATAGCCCCGACGAGCTGCGCGACAGGCGCGGTCGTGGCGAGGATGTCGGCGGACGGCTCGCTTTTTTGCGCGGCACAGCCGGAAAGCAGCAGCGCCAAGGCCAGTAATCCGGCAAAAAATCGTTGTTTCATTGTAAAAATTCCTTCATTTTATTCTGGTTCTATTATACAAACCCTGTCAAGCGGTCATACTTTTTCCGGTTTTGCAGATACTACCGGCGAAAGGATGGATGACACGATGGAATTTATGGATATGAAGACCTGTCAGAACCTGGCCCGGTCGTTCGCCGGGGAATCACAGGCGCGCACGCGCTATGCCCTCTACGCCGCGACGGCGCGGACGGAGGGATGGGAGTATCTGGCGCGCATCTTTGAACAGACTGCGGCAAATGAGTTGGCCCATGCGGAGCAGTTCCTGGGGCAGCTGCAAGCCCATGGAAGGCAGCCGATCGAAAACATCGACCTTGCGGCGGGCTATCCGTTCACGCTCGGCGTGACGATGGAGAATCTCTATGAGGCTGCGCACAGCGAGGAGCAGGAATTTCTGGAGGTCTATCCGGCGTTTGCCGCAGCAGCCAGAGAGGAAGGATTCCCGGATGTGGCGGCGCTCTGGGAGCAGATCGCGAAGATCGAGGGGCTGCACCGCGATGTGTTCCGCGAGGCGTACAGCCAGATGCAGACCGGTACGCTCTACAAAAAGGGGAAGCCCATCGTCTGGCGCTGCGTGAACTGCGGGCATATCGTGCTGGCAAACGAGCCATGGCAGGTCTGCCCGATCTGCAGGAAGGGGCGCGGCTGGGTCGAGGGCGATATCCCGACGCGCAGGCTGCCGCAGTGATCGCGCACAAGCGGGGTGCGGCGGAAAGACGGAACAGGGGGGCGGACAGCGTCCGCCCCCTGTAGGAATCAAGAGGTTTTCAGACCGGGCAGGGGGCGAGAATTTCCGGTACTGTCTGCGGCCGGCCCGGAAGAAGCCGCGGACGGTCAGCAGCAGGAAGGCCAGAACCAGTGCATAGTAGACCGGCAGCGCCGCCGCCCAGTCCGCCTCCGGCAGCAGATGCTTTACCGCGATCTCCTCCTCGCTGTACCCGTCGGCCAGCTTGAAGGCAAAATGCTGTCATATTCCTCCAGAATGTCCGCCGCGTCAGAAATTCAGCCTTTGTCATCGTATTCGTCCTCCTTCAGAAGTTGCTGCACCGTCTGCGCGAACCTGAGATATTCTGCGCGGTCGGCCTGGTAGGTTTCGCGCCCGAGCTCTGTGAGCTTATAATATTTGCGCGGCGGCCCACCGCTCTCCTCCTGCAAATACGTCGTGAGCAATCCATCCGCTTTCAGCTTCCGCAGGAGCGGATATGCCGTGCCGTCGGCAATCTCAATGTGCCCGGACAGAAATTCCGAGATCTCGTATCCATAGCAGTCCCGCTTTTTCAGCAGCGCCAGAACACACAGCTCCAACACGCCTTTTTTGTATTGGCTGTTCATCGTCCGTCCTCCCTTCGTTTATCTTACTACTGAATTATATTCACTAGTATTAAAAATGTTAAGCGCTTCTTAAAAAATACTGCTGCAGGATGTGTTTTGCCGCCTGCCTGACCGGGAATGGGACTGATCTGCGGGTACGGTCTGGAAGAGCAGCAGCACGATTTCATGTGAAAATTCAGCTTGACGATCTTTGGAAAATTGATATATTATAAATAAATCATGCGATATTCTTCAAAAATACGGGGATTGTCACACATTTACAGTGTAATTTCGCCAGGCAGGCAGAAATGCTTGCCGGGCGTTTTTTCTGTACAAAAACAAAAAGGAGAAACAATTATGAAACCAAACAGTCTTCATCCCCTTGTCAAACAGCTTTCTCTCTGCGGACAAATTGCGGAGTACAAAGCGCAGATGCTGCGGGAACACGGCGGCGAAGAAGCATCGGTATTGGGTGCGCTGACAGCGGTGCAGCAGAATCAGCTTGGAACCCTGCTCAGCATCCTGCAAAAACGCTGGTTGGAAGATCATGCGGCGCATCATCCAAAGTAAATAATGAGTTCTCAGCGTAAAATATTACCCCATTGTCAGACGGCAGAGCAGAGACTTTCCGGGATTTTTGGTGGGGGGGAAAGCCTGTAAAGGGTCAAATTTATGGCCAAAATCTTATTACTTCATTGCGCTCTGTAACTTGTCAAAATTGAAGCCGAAGCCATCGTCTAAACGCACATGGTTTTATCAGCTCGACATTTTTGCTATTCCATGATGAGCAGTTGGGGTGTATCTGAAAACTGGCGATGTGACCGGCAGCGTGAAAAGCCCCGCTGTCCGGGTGCGTAGGGAGTTTTCAGATACACACCAGGAACCGGTAAATATCATTTGTTTTGTCGGCGTGTGGTGGACACATATTTACGCTCTTCATGTAATTTTGAATGGAATTAAACGTTTGATGGATAACGATGGTTTTATAGATGAGCACTACTGCATAAGTGATGAGATTTCAGCGAATGTAGTGAGGAAAATTACTCAAAGAGATGAGCAAAACAGGCGGAAGGAACTGCCCGCAAACAAGGCAAATGGGAATTATTGCATCTCAAGGGCGCAAAAACCACAGTGCGGTAAACCCCGCACCTGAAAAAGGTATGGAAAAGGCAGATCAGGCGGAACGCCGAAGCTGTTTGGCAGAACGGTAGGAGTAAGAGCCGGACAAAACGGCGGCCAATGCCACGGCCAGAGCGGAGATGTGGGCTACGCGAACGTTAGTTGCAGCAACACGACCCCGTTTCATGCCGTGATCGAAATCCCGCGTGAATCACAAAAGGGATGGCAGCTTTGAACAAGCTGTGTTATAATGACTTCAAATCAGCTTACAGAAGGAGAATGCATATGAACGAGCCCCTACTGGAGGTCAAATCCTACGACGGTGAAGGCTATCAGCCGCTGATCCATACGCCCGGCTGGCGTGCTGCACTGCTGAACGACTGCCCGGAAAAATACCGCAGACAGACGCTGTCGTATTTTGAGCGGCATATGCAGACGGACGAAGCGTTTGTGCTTTTGAGCGGCGGGTGTACGCTCCTGATCGGAGACGGGACTGGCGAGCACCCCGGAACGATCACGGCCGTTGAAATGCAGCCCAAAAAGATCTACAACGTCCGAAGGGGCGTCTGGCACAATCTGCTCGCGACGCCTGATATGACGCTGTTTATTGTGGAAAACGAAGACACTTCCAAACAGAACACAGAATACTTTCGCGGTGTGACGCCGGATATGCTTCCGTGACGCTGCGCGGCGCTTCGTAAATTTCGCCGCTCCGGCGAGCGACCGGGATCTCGTTATCCGCACGGCCAAAATCCCGCACATTTGCTCATCTGCACGGCCAGATGCCAGAAGAACGCAATATGTTTGTTTTTTATAAGTTATTGTTCACTTTCCGCCTACGGTTGTTTTCGGAACATTGCTATAATAAAGTTCAGATATAGTAAAATCGTTGAAAGCAAGCGATTATGAACCGCGAAAACTTGTGCAGTGTTCCATCTTTGTTGACGCCGGAATATCAAGAAGGCTTTTTGTTTCCCGCAAAACGCGCAGAGCTTCAAATGCGCGAACTTGTGATATCCGGCACATGTAGGGGGATATGTAAGCGGCAACGCAAACATATATAAAAAAGAAAGGTGAGACTTATGAAAAAGATTATCGCGCTCCTTCTGGCGGCAATTCTTGTTTTGTCGCTGGCCGCATGTGCGGCAAAGACCGAGTCTGACGCGCCCGCGACGGACGCTTCGCAGACCGAAACCACTCCTGCTGACGCAGCGGCCGAGAACGAAACCGCTTCCGCGGAACCCATTACGCTGAAGTGGGGCTCATGGTCGTTTGCAGAAGACTCTC
Organism: Clostridiales bacterium UBA735; assembly: GCA_002298695.1. Taxonomy (GTDB): domain Bacteria; phylum Bacillota; class Clostridia; order Oscillospirales; family Oscillospiraceae; genus CAG-170. The sequence goes on from DBLB01000128.1 coordinate 15,857, forward strand.
TCAAGGGTGTCTACCAGAGCATGGCCGACGGCTACAATGAGAGCAATCCCTACAACACGCAGATCAACACCGACTACTACTATTCCTATGCCGATTACCTGTCCACGCTGCTCATCGACGTCGCCGGCGGGAACGGTCCCGACGTTGCGCACATCAAGGCCGAGTGGCTGCCGCAGCTGCTGGCGCTGGGCGTTGTGCGCTCGATCGGCGAGTATATGTCCCCGGACGTTCTGGCGGACTATTCCGAAGACGCACTCTCCGCTGTGACCGTTGACGGCAAAATGATGGCGCTGCCCTGGTTCTCCAACACCTATGCGCTGCTTGTCAATACTGACCTGTGTGAGCAGGCGGGCGTCGACTACACGACCATTTCCAGCTGGTCCGACCTGATGGCTGCGGCCGAAAAGATCGCTGCTTTGGGCGACGATATTTACGGTCTTGCCATTCCGGACTCCAACGGCGTGGAAAAGGGCGAAGGCTACAACACCTTCCCGACTCTGTGGGCCTACGGCGGCGACTTTGAGACTGACGGCAAAATCACGCTCAACACCGACGCAGCTGTCTCTGCCTACACCGATATCCAGAATCTCTTTGTAAACGGCATTTCGACCACTGCCGGTTCCAACTCCTTCAAGGAACTGCGCAATCTCTTTGCTGCCGGCAAGATCGGCTTCTACTGGGATCATGAGTCTGGCCTGATGACCGCAGGTACCGCTGCTGCAGATCCCGCTGAATTCTATGCCCGCACCCAGGCTATCACCATCCCCGGCGCGGATGCCAATGGCTCCGGTTATCTGATCTCCCATGAGCTCGTCGTCTTCGACTCCTGCACGGATGAGAAGATGGAGGCTATGGGTCACTTCCTCGACTATATGTCCGGCAGCGATGTGATTGGTATCCTCCGCAATGCCGGTCAGGGCAAGATGAGCTCCCGCGCTTCCGTTATGGCGGAGATCTACTCTGACTGCACCGAGGTCAAGCAGGAAGAGGGCGGCTATACCTATGCCTATGTCAAGGCGATGGAGACGGCCAAGCCCCTGCCCACTGCCAACATCCACTTCCAGGACGCCGACGCGATGCTCACTGACATGGTGACGGAGCTGGCGCAGGGCGGCGATGTGACAGAAATTCTCGGCAAGTATCAGGAAAAGATCCAGGATCTCTATAACAGCTGAGCATAACCGTACGCACCTATTCGTAATTGAACCGTGGTAAGATTCCCACTCTGCCCCGGCAGAGTGGGAATCTTATAATTAGAAGGGAGCAACCACATGACCGACCAGGCAACTGTCCGCCATCGCCGCGGCATTTCAGACGGAGCTTTGGGGCTTCTGCTCATGCTGCCCGCGCTGCTTGTTTTATTGATCGTTGTCGCATTTCCAATCATCAAGGCGATTTACGCCAGCTTCTGCACCTACGGACTGACTGAGCTGCGTAAGGGGATGCTCGAGCTTCAGTGGAATCACTTTGAAAATTATAAATCTCTGTTGAAAAACAATGAGATCTTTACATATTTCGGCAATACCTTTGTTTTCGTTGTCTTTGTCGTCGTGATCCAGTTTGCCCTCGGCATGGGCATCGCACTGATCCTCAACAGCAAGATCCGCGCCAGAGGTCCCATCCGCGGTCTGATGCTGATCCCGTGGACGATCCCCTCGGTCGTCACGGCGATCGTCTGGCGGTTCATGACGAACTCCAGCTACGGTGTTCTGAACTATTTTCTTTACAAGCTCGGCGTCATCGACAGCATCGATTTTTCCTGGACGCTGCAATCCGGAAGCGCCATGACGCTCATTGTCATTGCGGCCGTCTGGCGGCAGCTGCCTTACATGATGGTCATGATCCTTGCGGGCCTTCAGTCGGTCGACAAATCGCTTCTGGAGGCTGGAACGATGGACGGTGCGAGCAAGTTTCAGACACTGCTGCACATCACCATTCCTTCCATCCGTCCGGTGATCGTTACATCCATCTGGATCGCCGTCATGGCAAACTTCCAGATGTACACCATTATTGCAAACGTCACCAACGGCGGCCCGCTCACAGCGACCACGACGCTCTCCATTGCGGCGTATAAGGCGGCGTTCCAGTCTTATGATTTCGGCATCGGTGCGGCCATTGGCGTTGTCTGGCTGATTTTCCTGTTCATCATTACGCTGTTTTCCAACAAACTCAGCGAAAAGTATTCCCGCGATCTGGGCTAAGGGGGCAAGGATATGAAAGAGAAACATTCCGTACTCAAATATGCCGGTATCGCCGTGATCGTGATCGTGCTGCTGTTCCCGGTTTATTGGATGATCAACTGTTCTTTGCAGCACACGAGCGTTATCATGACCGTTCCGCCGACGTTCTTTCCGACAAACCCGACACTCGAGAACTTCACAAAAATTTTCAGCAACGCTTCGTATCTTCGCTATTTCAAAAACAGCTTCATCGTCGCCTTCGGCACGATCGCCGTCGTGCTGATCGTCTCCATCCCCGCAAGCTTCGCGCTTTCACGCTATAACTTCCCAGGCAAGCACGCCATCATGAGCGCGATCTCCTCGGTGCAGATGTTCCCGACGGTCGTCATCCTCATCACGCTCTATGGGTTTTACAACAAATGGGGATTGCTTGACACCTACCGCGGCCTCATTCTGGCCGACACAACGTTTGCGCTGCCGCTGGCCATCACGCTGCTCAAGAGCTTTTACGACACGATCTCCAAATCCATCGACGAAGCAGCTCGCATCGACGGCGCAAACCGGCTTCAGATCCTGCTGTCGATCCTGCTGCCGCTGATCATTCCGGGGCTTGTTGCGGTCGGCATTTACACCTTTCTCAACTCGTGGGACGATTATCTGATGTCGCTGACGATCATGAAGTCCAACGAAATGCGCACGCTTCCCGTCGGCATTGCGCAGAGCTTCCTCGGCGAGTATTCCAACGACTACGGCGGGCTGATGGCCTTCGCGGTCGCAGGGTCGTTGCCGATCGTCATTCTGTTTGTATTCTTCCAGAAGTACCTCGTTTCCGGCATGACAGCCGGTGCAGTGAAAGGATAAAATTCCGTATGGCAAACGGTTTCAACCGATTTTTCTTCCGCGCAGAATACGAAGAACATGAAAATCCTGAACGATCTTCCTGGGCGCTTATGCTTCGCGTGGTGAAGGAAAACTGGGTGCAGATGGTCGGCATGAACCTGCTGTTCGTGCTTTGCTGCGTACCGATTCTTACGATTCCAGCTGCCACGGCAGGACTTCACCGCGTGATGCTCGATCGAATTCGCGGACGATGGGAACGACCGCTGACCGCATTCTTTGCAGAGTTCCGGACTGCGTTCTTCTCCCGTGCGGCAGTTGGGCTTCTTCTGCTGCTCGCGCCGGTGTCTCTTGCAAGCTATGCGTGGATACTGCAAAAGCCGTCTGTGGCTGTCGGTATTTTTGCCGCCATGTCGCTGATCGTGTTCTGCATTACAAGCTATTTTTATCCTTTGCTGGTTCTGCTGGATGTGCCGGTGCTGAAGAACCTTAAAAATGCCTGCTGCATGGCGGCGCTGGAGTGGCGCACAACGCTTCTGATGCTGCTGACGGTCGGCGTACTGGATGTATTGCTCGCCGTTCTGACGGCTTACGCACTGCCGCTGTTTGCCTTTTTTCTGTGCGCGCTTCAGGTGCTTCTTTGCTGCTGCTTCTTTCAGGCACCATTTCACAAATACTTCGAAAATGAATCCGAAGTTTAGCAAAATCCACGGCAGAGCGTTTCTGCCGTGGGATTTTTATACGTATTCGCGCTGGAGCTTGCGATAAAGGCTTGGGGAACAGCCCATCAGCTTTTTGAAGGAAAGAGAATAATATGCCGCGCTATCAAAGCCGACCTTCATAGCAATTTGCTCGATACTCAGGTCTGTATTGATCAGAAGTCCCTTGGACATGGAAATGCGGTAGTTGATCAGGTATTTATGCACTGTGATGCCGGTCGCGTTGCGCATGATACGATTGATGTGATATGCGTGGTAGTTGAACGTCTCGGCCAGAAGTGCGCTGCTGATCGGTTCACTGTAGTGCTCCTGCAGATACTGGATCAGCTGCGACGCCGTCCGGCTGGCTCGGGTGTTGGACAGCGAGCTCGAACGGATGGCTGTGATCAGAAGCTGTTTGAGCGTGCACGATGCGTATTCGCGGTAATGGATCTTCTGCGTGGTATAGGTATCCAGAATTTCACGAAGCTGCCGCAGAAGCACGCTCATGTCGTCGAGTACGATGAAGTCGTTCAGGACCTGAGAGTCTTCGAAGCTCTCCCGGCGGGGATAGGGAGCATCTTCTGCCTCCGGGCAGGGAAGCGGCGGGATAAAATGCTGGATCCCGGAGCGCTCAAAGGTATAGTCAAAGTTCAGAACGATCATTTTGAGCAGCCGGTCTGATGTGATCTGATACGGAATGCCGGCGTTGATCAGAACGAATGTGCGCTCCTTCATAGAGAACGTTTCGTCCCGGATGGCAATGCTCCCTTCACCGGAGAGCACATAGAAAATGCGGCTGTCGCCAGGGCAGACACGCTTTCCAGTCGGATTGTATGTCAGCTCCTGCGCAAAGCGGATAAACGGACACGTCTCACAAAGCAACATATGTTCATCGCCTCCTGCTGGAGTATATGATACCAGCGAAATCCAGGAAAAACAAGACAAAAGAGGAGAATGCACGAACATCCTCCTCTTTTGATACGAATAAATCAAGCTTTTTCGTCCAGCACCCATTCGGGTCTTTCCCGGTACGGACGGCGGAACGTGCAAAGAAGCTTTCCCTGCTGCTCGAGATGCACATAGCAGGCCATGTCGCAGGCTCTGCCGCAGACAGAACTGACATAGGCGTGCTTGATGGGCGGGTAGAAGAATGTTTCGTCGAGCACGTGCTCGGAATCCTCCAAACAGGTAAACTGTGCGGTGCCGTTCATTACAGCCTCCCGATTCGGAACATCCGGGAATGCGTCAGCAGGCATAAATGGATTCTTCGAGCGGTTGGCACCCTTGTAGTAGACAGCGCACTGCCAGTCGTTCCGGTGACCGTCTTCGCTCAGCGCATGACCCGGGCAGGCAGCAATGCATTTTCTACAGCCGTCGCAAAGACAGGCTTTCTTCAGGGGCGTCGGCTCCAGCTCGGCGTTTGTCAAAATAAAGGCATAGCGCTGCAAGGGACCGAATTCCTTTGTCAGAACGTTTCCGGTCAGCGCACGCTCACCAAGCCCGCAGCGCACGGCGCAGTCTTCAAAATCGAGCATCTTTTCCGCCTTGACGCCGCGGTAAATTTCCTCGTAGTTGATCTCCGGATTGGTGCCCTCGGGGTCGGGATGAATGACCTGATGTCGCTTCTGCGCGATGGCAAGGTATCCCTCCTCCTCCAGAAACGCGCTCACGCGCAGAAGTGTCTGCGGCATCAGGGTCTCTTCGATCGTCTCGATGCCGGTCGTGGAGTACTGATAATAGGTCGTTCCCTCTTCAATGCCGCGGTGGCTGCCGCGCAGGACGCGGTAGGCGATGCAGATGACCGACTTTGTCTGCGGAAAGATATCAAAGACGTTTGTCCCTTCAAAACGGTCGGCACTGCCGATGGCGACAAGATCGGCATCAAATTGCTTTGCGCAGGCGACGACAGTCTGCGTCAGTTCACGTTTTGCCATCATAATTCCGTCACCCCCATCAAATGCTTATAGCAGGCAATATCGCATGGTTTGCCGCAGATGCACGGCGCGTATCCCGTTGAGCGGCTAGGCAGGAAGTCAAGATCTTTGTAAATTGCGCGGGCAGACTGCGCGTCAAAACGCTTCTCACCGTTCAAAATGGCTTCCCGTTCCGGATTTCCAGCAAGCGCGGCATCGGTCATATATGGATTCGATTTGTGCGCGCCGCGATAGTAGACGCTGCACTGCCACGTGTCAAGACCGTTTTCGTCGATGGCATGCCCCGGACAGGCCTTTGCACATAGACCACAGCCGTCGCACAGCTGCTCGGTAAACGGCGCATCCACCTCCAGCGGCGCATCGGTCACGATAAAGGCCAGACGCACAAACGGGCCATACTTTTTTGTGAGCACATTTCCCTTCATACTGCGGCAGCCGAGACCGCAGATCTGTGCGGCCTGCGAAAAGTCCATGATGATATCCGGTACGGGCTTTCCCGGCGCAACAGCCTCGGCGTGCGAAAGTTCATATGTGTCGATGAGCTCGGGGTTCTGCGTCTTGTCGCCCTTGATCTTGAGGTTTGACACGTTGCGCTGCACGCAGGCATCATAGCCCTCGTTTTCGATATAGCCCGCCATACGCAGAAGGAACATCTCCGCGAGCTCCTCGTCCATGTACTTCACGCCCAGATATGTATAGTTGAGATACTGGTCTGCATGCTCCATGCCGTAATAAAGTCCCTTCGGTACAGCAAACGCAAAGCCGATAACGCACGTCGCGTGCGGGCAAATCAGCCGCGGATCACGCTGCGGGTCGGTTCCCTCAAACAAGCGGATATCGCCGATGCCGCAGAGGCTTGCGCCGAACTGCTTCGCCTTTTCCTTGATAAATGCACTGTTTAACATGATCGTTTCCCCCTATTGCGCGCCGTCTCAGCGATCCATTTTCCACGCCTTGCCGGTGCGCAGCGGCTGTTTGAAGCGCCCTTCCATACAGCCGCCTTTCTTTTCCAGCATACTCACACAAGCGCGGATGCAGCCGCCGCATTTGGCCATATTGTAGCCGACCCAGGTCGGGAAATATTTTTCGAGCTCCGTATACAGCTCTGTGACGTTTTTCTCATCCGCCTTCAGCTTGTTGTCAAAGTCCTCGAGCAGGTCGAGACTGCCGGTATTGTTGTCAAAGACCTCCTTGGGAACGAAGGGGTTATAGTACCGGCCGGCATGGGTATAGAACGCGTAGCAGCGCCACATATCGATGTTGCCCCACTCGTAGGTGTGACCCTCAATGGTCGCGTGACAGGAATTGTTATCCTTGATCGATGGGATGCAATGCCCCGGACACTGCTTGACGCAGGCCATGCACTTACGGCACAGAGGAGGCCCATCATAGATGGGATCCGGCTCCAGCTCGGCGTCCGTGAACAAAAACGCCACGCGCTGCAAGGGACCGAACTCCGGTGTCAGCAGCATTTTCGACCAGCCGATCTCGCCCAGGCCGCAGATGACAGCCGCCAGACGGAAGTGGAACTGAAGATCGGGCGCGACGCCGTCTTCACGTACCGGGCGCGTATACTGCACCGTGCGGTGGTGAGCGGCTTTGTTTTTGGCCTGCTCGTTGACGGTGATCTGCTCTTCGGGCGAAATGGTAT
>DBLB01000128.1:23167-26344 GCA_002298695.1 Clostridiales bacterium UBA735
ACTGTGCCGTCCACATCGGAGATGCGGCCGCGCGCGCCGGTATTCCGGTACAAAAACGCCTCATAGCCGTGATCCTCGATCAGTTTTCCGACGCGGTAGAGTACCGCCGGCGCGTATATCTCGTTGATGCCGCCGTAGGCCATGGACGGATACTGATAAAACTGTGTGCCCTCTTCAATGCCCCGCTGCACGCCGCGCGGGATCCGGAATACGAATCCGACGACGGATTTTGCCTCCGGGAACAGATAGCGCGGATCCATGTCCTTCGGCGCTTCCGCGAAGCGATCCATACTGCCGATGCCGCAGGCGTCGGCCCCGGCAGCCAGTGCGGCCTCCTTGATTATCTGACTGGTCAGCATTTCTCTTTCTCCTCCTGTGTGTCCATATCGTTGTCTGCCAGCATAACATCCGGCAGTGTCCGCAAAATGGTCTGATAGGTGCGTTCACAATAGCCGCAGCTGCCGCAATCATGGGAGCAATTGTGGCGGACGGCGAAATAGTCCGGCGGAAACGCAGTATTGTCCAGAACCGCCGGATAGAATACATGTGCGTAATTGGGCTCCAGCAGATCCAGCATGTTTCCTTCGTACCGGCCGGACGTATAAGCAAGGAGCGTCTGCACCGGATTGGGCGAGGTTCTGGTTGCCAGTTTGACCCCATCCGCAAGACCCTCGTAGTGGCGCAGATCCTCCGGACGGATCCAATTGGAAAGCCGCAGGATCGATGCACGATGCTCCGAGTTCTCCAGATACTGCCGGCAGACACTGTGAAATTCGAACGCATTGTCCATTTTTGCGATTTCCTGCTCATGGGCGACCAGATTGTCATGAAACTGCCTCGCCGAGCAATTGTTGAGGCAGCCGCTGTTTGCCAGCAGATCAAGCTTTTTCTCATGCGCGTCGCACCAGCGGCGGAGTCTTTGAAGCGCGGGAATATCCCGGTTGAGCTCGCGCCTGGCGTAAAACGAGGTGAAGCAGTCGCACAGATAGTCCATGCCCTCTTCTGTGCCGATCTCCATATTGACCGATGCGCGGACCTCAAGCTGCGGGAAATTTTCCCGAATAAAGCGCCCGATCACAGGCGACGTTGTTGTTACAGAGACGAGGTTCATCTGCCCGCACAAATAGTCGACAAGGTCTCCTGCCGACTGAAAAAAGTTTCGCGCAAGACTCTGCGCGCCATAGCAGTTGGCGTTCAGCAGCAGATTCAGCCCGATGCCCGTGTCCGCAATTCTCTGAAGCTCCTCCCGCTGCCGCTGTGCTGCCTCCCAAGGGAAAAGATCCTGGTGCAGACCAACGGTGCTCCTTCCGCTCGGCATAGTGTCCCATGAAAAATAGACCTCGCCGATCTTTTCCCGCTGCGCCAGAATGCAGCGCAGGAAGCTGTCATCGTTACACAGCTGGTATCCAACGAAAAGCTTCAAAACCAGCGCCTCCTCCATACGTATATGACAAAACCATTTTAACATATCCGATTCTCTTGCAACATGAAAAAGAGAACCTGCTTTTATAAAAAACAAACATATTTGGACGAACAACGAAATTCGGGATATTCTCCGGAAAAAAGTTTTTGTTTTTGTTGACATATCGATGTTTTTCTAGTAAATTTAGATATATTTCAAGAAAGAAAACAAAAAAGTGCCGGCATAATCTCCGGCACGTAAAGGGTGATATAATGAAAAAAGTAACTCTTCTTTTTTGGAGCGTCCTGCTTTTGGCGCTGTGCGCCTGCGCAGCCGGAGCGCCGGAAAATCTAGCAGATGCGCTGACGGCCAGCTCGTGGAAAGCGGAACTGTCGGAAGGTACATCGGCTGTGTATACATTTGCGGCCGACGGCACATTCCGGTGCGATGCCTCCGCCGTTCTGGACGGAAAGACCGCGAGCATCACAAAATCGGGGGTCTACACCGTAGATGAGACTGAGAACACTGCTGCGTTGCATCTGCAATACGAAAATGCACAATACATCGTGGATATTGTCTGTACAAAAGACGCGCAGGGCTATCATCTGTCCATTGCGGGCTGCGACCTTCAGCCGGTCAAGGCAGCAAAATGAACATGGCTGCCGGACCCAAAAAGGTCTACCTGGAGCTGACGTCCCGCTGCAACCTGCACTGCTCAATGTGCTTTCGGAAGCTCTGGTTCGACGAGACCGCGGGCGATATGACAGATGCGCTTCTGGGTCGCCTGTGCGAGCAGCTGCCGCAGCTTTCTTCCCTGGAAACGGTCATGTTCGGCGGCGTCGGCGAACCACTGCTCGATACGCATCTGGAAAACCTTGTAGCTGTGTTTCATGAGAAGAACCTCCGGACGGAGATCATCACAAACGGGAGTCTGCTGACAGCTGCTCGCTCTCGGGTGCTCGTTGATGCGGGACTCGATCGTCTTTGGGTCTCCATGGATGGCTTTTCTGCCCAGAGCTATGCCCAGCAGCGTCTTGGTGGACGGTACGTGCGGCTGATGGAAAATCTTGCGGCTTTCAACCGCGCCAGAAGCGGAAGATCGACAGAGCTTGGCTTAACATTTGTGATTACGCCAGAAAATGTGTCTGAGCTGGACAAGATCGATCCGTTTGCCGATCGCATGCAGGCAGAATGGCTGAATCTTAGCCATGTGGTTCCGGCTGCGCCGCTAAAAAAGGAAGACGCTGTTTATGATCTCCCGGTGACGCTCGGAAGGGTTCAGCGCGTTTCACGCAGCGCAAGGCCGCCGCAGCACGACAGCTGCCCGTTTGTCCGCGATGACGCGGCCTTTGTGCGCTGGGACGGCGGCGTTTGCCCATGTATGCAGCTGCTGCACAATTGCGATACCTATCTCTACGAACAGCGACGGCGTGTATTCCGATGTGAATTCGGTTCATTGACAAGTCAGAGTATACAGGAGATCTGGAACAGCACGGCGTATCGCAGCTTCCGTGCATTGGTGCAGGAGTTCGATTTCCCAAGCTGCACCATCTGCATGGGCTGTGACGATCGACTGGAAAACCGCAGCGATTGTATGCACAACACCTTTCCAACCTGCGGCGCGTGTCTGTGGTCGGAGGGAATCATTTTCTGCCCTTGATAATATGTCAGAAAGAGAGGAAGTATTATGAAAACAATTCTGGTATTAGGCGGCGCTGGCTACATTGGCAGCCACACGGTATATGAGCTCATTGACAACGGCTATGACGTGGTCG
>DBLB01000043.1:0-199 GCA_002298695.1 Clostridiales bacterium UBA735
TATATGAAGCTGGAAAAGTTGGGTCCCTGGAGAACGACCCTTGCGAAAGAGATCGAGAAGCCGTATTTTTCTGCGCTGTGTGCGCGTGTGGATGCGGCGTATGCGGCAGGGCCGGTCTATCCGCCCGAGGAAGAAATTTTTTCAGCGTTCGAACTGACCCCGCCGGAGGCCGTGCGCGTCGTGATCCTGGGGCAGGACC
>DBLB01000043.1:313-2537 GCA_002298695.1 Clostridiales bacterium UBA735
TTATCAGGAACTGGAGGCCGATGTGGGCTGTGTGCCGGCAACGTCCGGTGATCTGACTGCCTGGGCGCGGCAGGGCGTGTTCCTGCTCAACACTGTGCTGACCGTAGGAGCTGGACGGGCAAACAGTCATAAAGACTTTGGTTGGCAGCGCTTCACCGACGCAGTATTTGCTGCCTGCGGGCGGCTGCCGCAGCCGGTTGCCTTTGTGCTCTGGGGCGCACAGGCGCAGAAGAAGGCCGCGCTGCTGCAAACCGGCGCCTATCCGCGCCTGATATTGCAGAGCGTACACCCGAGCCCGCTCAGCAGCTACCGCGGCTTTTTCGGCAGCCGACCGTTCTCGCAGGTCAACACATTTCTGCGGCAAAGCGGCGAGAAGGAGATCCATTGGCAGATTGACTGAAAGCGGGAGCGTCGGCATCCTTGAAATTTGTACCTTAAAATTTCTGTTTTTTCCGGAAAACAGTTGAAATTTCCGATGTTCTATCATAAAATAGAGATAGTTTGTGCCCGGGCAATTTCCGGCGCACACGAAAAGTGCGAATGGAGAGGCAAGATGCTGCACGTTGTTTTGCATGAGCCGGAGATTCCGGCCAATACCGGAAATATTGCCCGCACCTGTGCGGCGACCGGAAGCGTCCTGCACCTGATCCGGCCGCTGGGCTTCGATATTTCGGACAAGGCGGTCAAACGGGCGGGGCTGGACTATTGGCACCTCGTGGATGTACGTGTGTACGAAAACCTCGATGACTTTTTTGCAAAAAACGACGTCCGCTGTCTCCGTCTCTTTTCCACGAAGGCGCCGCGGCAGTATGACGAGGCGGACTATCCGGATGGCTGCTATCTGATGTTCGGCAAGGAGACGAAGGGATTGCCCGAAGATCTGCTCGCCGCGCATTATGACGAATGCGTCCGGATCCCGATCCGTGCGGAGGCGAGGAGTCTGAATCTGAGCAACAGCGTGGCCGTGGGTGTGTTTGAGGCGCTGCAGCAGCAGAACTTTCCGCATCTGCTTGGGCAAGGAAAAATGAGAAACTGGTAATTTGGAAGGTGAGCGGAGCGATCCGCGTTGGTTTTGAAGGAGGAAATTCTATGAATTACAACAAAAAGTCTGTGGAAGACATCGACGTACAGGGCAAGCGTGTCCTTTGCCGCTGCGACTTCAACGTGCCCACGAAGGACGGCGTCATCACGAGCGACAAGCGCATTGTCGCCGCGCTGCCGACGATCGAATATCTCGTCAAGCACGGCGCAAAGGTCATCCTCTGCTCCCACATGGGCAAGCCGAAGGGTGAGGTCAAGCCGGAGCTGAGCCTCAAGGTCGTCGCGAAGCGGCTGTCCGAGCTGCTGGGCCAGCCGGTCAAGATGGCGGAAGACGTCGTCGGGCCGAGCGCGCAGGCCCTCGCCGCGTCGCTGAAGGACGGCGAAGTGATGCTGCTGGAGAACACCCGATTTGAAAAGGGCGAGACGAAGAACGACCCTGAGCTTTCCAAAAAGCTCGCCTCTCTGGCCGACATCTTCGTGAACGACGCCTTCGGCACCGCGCACCGCGCACATGCCTCCACCGCCGGCGTCGCCGATTATCTGCCCGCCGTCTGCGGCTACCTCGTCCAGAAGGAAGTCTCCATCATGGGCAAGGCCCTGGCCGATCCGGAGCGTCCGTTCGTCGCCATCCTCGGCGGTGCGAAGGTCTCCGACAAGCTGAACGTCATCAACAACCTCTTGGATAAAGTAGATACTCTCATCATCGGCGGCGGCATGGCCTATACCTTCATCGCGGCCAAGGGCTACGGCATCGGCAAGAGCCTGTTCGACGCGGAAAAGGTCGACTATTGCAGGGACATGATGAAGAAGGCCGAGGAGAAGGGCGTCAAGCTCCTGCTCCCGATCGACACCGTCGTCGCGGCCGATTTCCCGAACCCGATCGACGGCCCGGTCGAGGTCAAGACCGTTCCGGTCGACCAGATTCCGGCCGATATGGAAGGCCTTGACATCGGCGAGAAGACCCGCGAGCTGTTCGCGGACGCCGTGAAGAACGCGAAGACCGTCGTCTGGAACGGGCCGATGGGCGTGTTTGAAAACCCGACGCTGGCCAAGGGCACGATCGCCGTGGCACAGGCGCTGGCCGACAGCTCCGCCGTCACCATCGTCGGCGGCGGCGACAGCGCCGCGGCCTGCGAGCAGCTGGGCTTTGCCGACAAGATCACCCACATCTCCACCGGCGGCG
>DBLB01000092.1:0-3004 GCA_002298695.1 Clostridiales bacterium UBA735
ATGATCTCCGTCCGGACGGTGGTACCGTGCTCCTTCAGCTTGAATCTTTTTTCCATTCAGATTCCTCCATTCATTTCTCTCGGCCCGCCCGGCAGTGGGCAGAACCATCTATGTCCCTATTATAGTGAATATTGACCGAAAAAACAAGCAGTCAGGCCGCCTGTTTTGAGCTAAATTATTTTTAGTTTTTTTCGCAAAACCACGAATTTGCAATTCCGGTTTGACATTTCCGCCTTCTGCCTCTATAATATCTGTTGGAATATTGCCGGGATCATCCGGTTTACGAAGGAGACGCTGCTATGACACATCGAATGACGATCGCGGGCGTCACGCGCGATCTGCCCATCTGTAAGGTGACGGACGACCTCTGCATCGGCGCGTTCATCATGTTCGGCGACGCGGAGATCACTGTGGCCTGTGCGAAGGAGCTGCTGGCCCGCGCGCCGAAGGACTACGACTATCTGCTCACAGCCGAAGCCAAAAGCATCCCCCTCATCCACGAAATGGCGCGCCAGTCCGGCGCGAAGACCTATTTCGTCGCCCGCAAGGGCCTGAAGGTCTACCTGACCGACCCGCTCTGCGTCGACGTCAACTCCATCACGACGCAGCACGAGCAGCATCTCTACCTCTCCGGCGCCGACGCCGCTTTGATGCACGGCAAGCGCATCCTGATCGTCGACGACGTCATCTCCACCGGCGAATCGCTCAAGGCCCTGGAGAAGCTCGTCGAAGAGGCTGGCGCGGCGGTCGCCGGCCGCATGGCCGTCCTCGCCGAGGGCGACGCGCAGGAGCGCAGCGACATCATCTACCTGGAAAAGCTGCCGGTCTTCAACGCCGACGGCACCGTCAAGGAATAACATCAAAAAACCGTCTCTCCATTGCATCGGAGAGGCGGTTTTTTGTTTCGTTACTTCTTGACGAACGACATGCAGTCGGTGCACTGATCCTGCGTCGGATTGCACTCGTGGGTGCCGACACAGATGTGATCGAGAGAACAGTAATCTTCGGTCGCGCAGTGGTTGCTGCACTGGGTGACGTGGCACTGGATAGAACGGTTCGCTTTGTCGTTGATGTGGCTCATAGCTGCATCCTCCTTTTTGAATGTACCGCTAGTTTTCCCCCTGCGCAGCGCGGTATACTGGATGTTTTTTCCAAAATTGACAAATGCGCATCCATCGGATATCATCAGAAAAACGGCGTCTGCGATGCAGTGCGCCCGAAAAATCGGAGGAAACGCCATGAACGTATTACTGCTCAGCTGCAGCACCGGCGAGGGACACAACCATTGCGCCATGGCCGTGCGCGAGGCACTGGAGGCACGGGGACACCGGGCAGAATTTCTGGATATGATGCAGATGTTCGGGGAAACCGGACCGCTCAGCTTTGAATCGCTGCTCAACCGGATCTCGACAAAAGCGCCGGAGGTGTTCGGCATGATGTACCATGCCGGAGCCATGTACAGTGCGACCGGCGTAACTTCCCCGGTCTATCTGGCCAACACGCGCCATGCCCGCCAGCTGCGGGAATTCATACTGGCGCGCAGATACGACGCGGTCGTCTGCTCGCACCTGTTTCCGATGGAGACACTGACGTTTCTTCGCCGGCACGAAGGACGCGGCGTCCGGTGCTACGGCGTGCTGTCAGACTACACGTGCATTCCGTTTCTGGCGGAGACGGAGCTCGACGGCTATTTCCTGCCGCATGAGGACGTCCGGCGCAGCTGCCTGGAGGCCGGTATGCCCGCAGACCGGCTGCTGGTCACCGGCATGCCCGTGGCGGAAAAATTCACCCGGCCCATGACAAAAGCCGCCGCGCGGGCGGCGCTCGGGCTGCCGCAGGAGAAAAAAATCTACCTTGTGATGACCGGCGGCATCGGCTGCGGCGACGCCGTGGCGCTCTGTGATTCCATCCGGCGCATGCCGGACGAGGACGCACTCCTGTGCGTTCTGCCGGGGCGGAACGAAGCGCTGCGCACGGCGCTGGACGAGGCATACCACGGAGACGGTGTGCTGGCCGTGCCGTTTACCGATCAGGTACCGGCCTACATGCACGCAGCAGATGTGCTTCTGAGCAAAGCGGGCGGCATTTCCAGCTCAGAGGCGGCGGTGCTCGGCGTGCCGCTCGTCCACACGATGGCCATTCCTGGCGTGGAAACGCTGAACGCTGCATTCTTCGCGGCACACGGCATGTCGCTGTTTGCGCGCAGCGCAGACGAGGCCGCGCGCTTCGCCGACCGGCTGCTCTACGACGGAAAATCGGCCGCGCGCATGCTGCGCGCCCAAGCGCAGACGCTGCCGAAGGACGGCGCGGCCCGCATCGTCCAACAACTGGAAGCCGACGCCGCAAAATCATGACGTTTCCGCCCGCACGGCTTACGATCTCCCCCCGCACCCTGTAGGGGCAGACGCCTCTGTCCGCCCGGCGCTCCGCACCGGTCTGCCCGGAAAACCTCGGGCGAATCCGCACCGCGAAAACGTGATCCCATGCCAGAAAGCAATAAGGGAGAGACCTTTCAGGTCTCCCCCTTAAAACTGCTATCCAGACTCCCGCCGCAGCCGGAAGCCTCAGTCTTCCTTTTTCTCAAAAAACCGGCTCATCTGCTCCGTGAACTCGACCGCCGCGTTGTAGCCCATCCGCTTCTGCCGGTTGTTCATCGCAGCCACCTCGAGAATGACGGCCAGATTCCGTCCCGGCGTGATCGGGATCGTCACGCTCGGCACCTTGACGCCGAGAATTTCGGTGTACTGCGTCTCCATGCCGAGGCGGTCATACGCCTCGCCGTCGCGCCAGGGCACCATGTTGACGATCAGATCGACGCTCGTCGAATCCTTGACCGCGCCCATGCCGAACAGCTTTGCCACATTGATGACGCCAATGCCGCGGATCTCGATATAATGCCGCAGCACCTCGGGCGCCGCGCCCGTCAGATTGCGCGAGGAGACCTTCTTGATCTCTACCGCGTCGTCCGCGATCAGCCGGTGCCCGCGCTTGACGAGCTCGATGG
>DBLB01000092.1:3053-3583 GCA_002298695.1 Clostridiales bacterium UBA735
TCTTGCCGATGCCGCTGTCACCGTTGATGAGCACGCCTTCGCCGTAGATCTCGACCAGCACACCGTGCCGCGTCACGCGCGGAGCCAGCGCACTCTTGAGATACACGATCAGCGCCGACATCAGATACGACGTCGCGCTCTTCGACCCGAGCACCGTCACGTCGTACTTCTTTGCCATCTCCAGACATTCCGGCGTCGGCTCATACCCGCGCGAGAAGATCAGCGCCGGGCATTTATACGACAGAAAATGGTCAAAAATGATGCTCCGCTCCTCGCTCGAGAGCTTCTGCAAATACGCCACCTCGACCGTCCCGCAGACGTAGATCCGCATCGGTTCATAATGGTCAAAAAAGCCCGCCAGATGCAGTCCCGGGCGGCTGACCTCGTCGACCGTCACATGGATCTTGTCAAAATCCGAGGACTTATAATAGAAATCCAGATTGAACTCCGAAACGATCTCCGGGAGCAAAATGGAATAGATATTTGCCATAGCTTCCACCTCACGTGCGTTCTTAGGGTGTATCTGAAAA
>DBLB01000057.1 GCA_002298695.1 Clostridiales bacterium UBA735
AAAAGGCCCGCCGTCCGGGTGCGTTGACAGTTTTCAGATACACCCTGGACAATGGAATATAAAAAAACGGCATGACTTTTACAGTCATGCCGTTTTTTACACGCGCCGCAGCGCGCCTTGCTCAGCGCTTTTCTTTCAGCAGATCGCGGATCTCGGTGAGCAGCAGCTCCTCCTTCGTGGGTTCCGGTTCTGCTGGTTCGGGTTCCGGTTCGGCCGGCTTTTCCAGCTTGGCCTTCGCCGAGTTGAACGCCTTCACGACCAGGAATACGACAAATGCGACCAGAACAAAATCGATCACCGTCGTCAGGAACGTCCCGATGCCGACCACCACAGCCTCCTTGACGACCGCTCCGGCCTCGTCCACCACTGCGGGTGAAAGCGTAATATTCAGCTTGGCCAGATCGATCCCGCCGATCAGCATGCCGATCAGCGGCATGAACACATCATTGACCAGCGATGTTGTGATCTTGCCGAACGCCGTCGCAATGATGACGCCGATGGCCATATCCATCACATTGCCCTTGGAGATGAATTCCCTGAACTCGTTGAAAAACTTCTTCATTTCATTTTCTCCCCTTTTATCGTCTTTTTCTCATAGAAACGGATAACTTCTGTTTTCCTCTGCACCCTGTAGGGGCGGACGCCCCTGTCCGTCCGCTCTGCGTCCCATTCATTTCTTTCTCTTTAAAGAGAGAGAAATGAATGGGGGGTGCAAAACTTACTTATGCTTCGGAACCAGAACTTCTTTGCCGCCCATATACGGCTGCAAACACTTCGGGATCGTGACCGTACCGTCCTTCTGCAAATGGTTCTCGAGGAACGCGATCAGCATCCGGGGCGGTGCGACGCAGGTATTGTTCAACGTGTGGGCCAGATACATCTTGCCGTCCTCGCCTTTGACGCGGATACCGAGACGGCGGGCCTGCGCATCGCCGAGGTTCGAGCAGGAGCAGACCTCAAAATACTTCTTCTGCCGCGGGCTCCACGCTTCGATGTCGCAGCTCTTGACCTTCAGATCGGCCAGGTCGCCGGAGCAGCACTCGAGCTGGCGCACGGGGATCTCCATGTTGCGGAACAGCTCGACCGAATTGCGCCACAGCTTGTCATACCAGATCATGGACTCCTCGGGCTTGCAGACGACAATCATCTCCTGCTTTTCAAATTGGTGAATGCGGTAGACGCCGCGCTCTTCCAGCCCATGGCTGCCGACCTCCTTGCGGAAGCACGGCGAATAGCTCGTCAGCGTCAGCGGCAGCTGTGCCTCCGGCAGGATCTGGTCGATGAAACGACCGATCATCGTGTGCTCCGACGTGCCGATCAGGTACAGGTCCTCACCCTCAATTTTGTACATCATCGCTTCCATCTCCGGGAAGCTCATTACGCCCTTGACCACATTGCCGTGCATCATGAACGGCGGGATCACGTAGGTGAAGCCCTTCTCGTCGATCATAAAATCGCGCGCATAGGCCAGCACAGCCTCGTGCAGCCGCGCAATGTCGCCCAGCAGGTAGTAAAAGCCCATACCGGCCACGCGCCCCGCGGCCTCCTTGTCGATGCCGTCAAACGTCGCCATAATATCAACATGGTGCGGGATCTCGAAATCGGGCACGACCGGCTCACCGAACCGCTCGACCTCAACGTTGAAGCTGTCATCCGGGCCGATCGGCACACTCGGGTCGATGATGTTCGGGATCACATACATGATCTCCTGCAATTTGGCAGCCGCCTCAGTCTGCGCGGCCTCGAGCTGCGCACGGCGCTCATCGTCGGCCTTGACGGCGGCGTTATTCGCGTCGATCTGCGCCTGGATTTCAGCCCGCTTCGCCTCATCCTCGCATTTTTTCAGCTGCCCAAACAGCGGTCCGTTGGCCTTGGAGAGCTTATTGCGCGCGGCCTTCAGCTGTTCGGCCTCCATCTGGGCCTTGCGCTTCTCCGCGTCGAGCCGGATGGCCTCGTCCACGAGCGGCAGCTTCTCATCCTGAAACTTTTTCCGGATGTTTTCCTTGACGATCTCTGGATTTTCCCGCAAAAATTTGATATCAATCATGTGTATTCCCTCTTTTACTCCGCAAGTAATTTCTCATATTCCGCCAGGGCTTCCTCACCGAGGTATTCCTTCAGATCCGCCAGCGTATCCATCGCCTTGGAGAATGTCACATTGCCCTCGTGCGTCTCGCAGGCTTTCGCCACCAGCAGCGCCTCATAGGCGTCCTTTGTGCGGGACAGCTCCAGTTCCATCGCCTGCTTTTCCGCATCCTCCTCGCGCTCGGCCTCCTGCTGTGCCGCCTCCAGCTGCGCCTTCAATTCCTCGACCTGCGCTTCCAGCGCCGTCTTTTCCTGTGTCAGCGCCTGCTTTTCATTCTGCAGATCCCGGTTCTGGGTCTGCAGCTGTTCCACATTGCTCAGCGCACTGGAGCTCGTCTGCGTCAGCTCGGAGATCGTTGCCTTCGAAGAATGCGCCTGTAAGATCAGCGACAGCAGCACCAGCAGAAACGCCACCGCAAACAGCACCGCCATATACCGCAGCAGCGCCGTCTTACGCGCTTCGCTGAGCGGCGCGGGCTGCTTTTCCTGCTGCACGTCCTTGTTTTCGTCCATCTCGTTTACTCCCTTCCGGGCAGACCCTGCAGCACCTCATAAAGCCGCTGCAAATCGTCCTGTCCGTAATATTCCAGCTCGATCCGCCCTTTACGCCGGCCATCCACGATCCGGACGCCGCGTCCGAGCGTTTTTTTCAGCTCCTTCTCACACTCGGCGAGATAGTTGACCTCGAGTGGTGCTTCCACCTCCGGTTCGCGTGCCGGACGCGCCATTTTTTTGCACAGTGCCTCCGTCTGCCGCACGCTCAGCGACAGGTTCTGCACCTTCTGCGCCACGGCCAGCTGCACGCTCTCATTTTTGAGCACCAGCAGCGCCCGCGCATGCCCGGCGGAGATCGTCCCATTTTCCACCAAATTCAGAATCGGCGCGCTCAGGCTCAGCAGCCGCAGCGCATTTGCGACCGCCGGCCGCGATTTTCCAACGCGTTCCGCCGCCTGCTCCTGCGTCATGCCATACTGGCTGATGAGCTGCTGATACCCCTCCGCCTCTTCGATCGGATTGAGGTCGGCGCGCTGCAAATTCTCGATGAGCGCCAGCTCCATCGCCTTTTTGTCGTC
>DBLB01000032.1:0-806 GCA_002298695.1 Clostridiales bacterium UBA735
AACTTTTCGGGGTCACTTCACTTCTGACCACCTCCACGGGAGGTATCGGGGAAATCGCCAACTTTCTGATGGGCGCTTCCTATGTAGCTGCTGCGGGTTTGATCTATAAACGCTGCGAAACAACGAAAGCAGCCCGCATTGTCTGCATCGCCGCAAGCCTCGTGATGGGCGCCGCGGCAGCGATCACAAACTACTTTATTCTGCTGCCGCTTTTTGAGCGCTTCATGCCGCTCAACGCGCTCATCGCCTCTTTCCGCACGTTCCTTCCGTTCATCCATACAAAGCTGGACGTTGTGCTGTTCAACGTGCTGCCGTTCAATATTCTGATCTGAAAGGGCTTGTCATCGGTGGTTTCACGATGCTGATCGGCAAGCGCCTTGCACCGGTTCGGAAAGGAAGATCACAAAATGGATTTTATCTATATATCCAAGCGCCGCGTAACTACCCGGCAGTTTGCCCCCATCCCGGTGGAACAGGAAAAGCTGGACAAGATTCTGGAGGCCGGGCGCTGGGCACCCACAGCGCGGTCAATGCGCAGCCGCAGCGCATCCTTGTGCTGAACACGCGCGAGGGTCTGGAAAAGGTCCGGGAATTCTGCACCTTCAACTACAATCCCAAGTGTGCCGAGCTGGACAGCGCCTGCGACGACAAGGCGCACAACCGGTGCGTCTATTACTGCGGCGCGCCGCTCGTACTGCTCGTCTGCTATGACCGCGGCGCGTGCTGGACACACCCGGAAAGCGGCGAGTCCAGCGGCTCCACGGACGCGGCCATCGTTTCCACCCACATGATGCTGGAAGCCGCCA
>DBLB01000032.1:848-1786 GCA_002298695.1 Clostridiales bacterium UBA735
CTGCATCTGCCGGAAAGCTGGGAGATCAACAACATGCTCTACATCGGATATCCCGCGGAGGATTTCGTCCCGAACACGAAAATGAGCGGCAAGCGCTATCCCCTCTCCCATTCCGTGTGGTATAATTCGCTCGAGGACGGTGAAATTCTTGACACAAAATGATTATCTGAAGCTGCTGGTGGAGGACATCCATTCCACCGTCGTCGCCACTATCGGCGCGGACGGGCATCCCCAGCCCCGCGTGATCGATATGATGCTCCGGGACGGACAGGGCATATATTTTCTCACCGCCCGCGGCAAGGCATTTTATGCGCAGCTCATGAAGCAGGGCTATATCGCGCTGTCTGCCGCCAAGGACAAAATCTCGATTTCCCTGCGCGGCAAGATCCGAAATATAGGCAGCGCAAAGCTCGACGAAATTTTTGAAAAGAACACCTACATACAGTCCATTTACCCCGGCGATACCCGCAGCGCTTTGGAGGTATTCTGCCTGTACGAGGCTGACGGCGAGTATTTCGACATCCGCGACCCGGCGCATATCGTCCGGGACAGCTTCACCGTCGGGAAAGCAGCGCGGGAAGCGCCAGGGTACTATGTGGGCGCGGGCTGCACCGGCTGCGGGACATGCATTTCCGTCTGCCCGCAGAGATGCATCGACATCTCCGGGACAACGGCAGTCATCGACCAGCACCGCTGTCTCCACTGCGGGCGCTGCGCAGATTTCTGCCCCCGGCAGGCCATCGAAAAGAGGCTTTGACCATGAACCAGAGTGAAAAGAGAATTTACCTTCTCCGGCAGCTGCTCGACGAGGGCGGGTACGCCGCAGATATCCCGGCCAATGCCGAGAGTCAGCGGCAGCTTCTGCGCGGACTGATGAACGTCCGTCGGGCGTGTCGCGCCGGTGCGGAATTTCTGCGCGTGCAGGACGACTATCTGCA
>DBLB01000032.1:1903-7072 GCA_002298695.1 Clostridiales bacterium UBA735
CGGCATGACCGGCTGCTACATTCCCAACCATGCGTGCATCGACAACGTCATCCACACCTACGCGGGCGTGGAGCTGCGTCTGGCGTGCGCGGAGCTCATGGAAAGGCAGGGACATCCTGAACCCACCGGGCAGGCGAAAATAACCCCAGCATTCAATCTCCCCTGCCGGTACGTGCTGCATACGGTCGGCCCCATCGTGGAGGGTGCGGTCACGCCGCGGGACGAAGAGCTTCTCGCCTCGTGCTACCGGTCCTGTCTGACTCTCGCGGCAGAGAACGGTTTGGAGAGCATTGCGTTCTGCTGCATTTCCACCGGGGTATTCCATTTCCCCAACGTCCCGGCGGCGGAGATCGCCGTGCGGACCGTCCGGGAGTTTCTCCAAAAGCAAACCAGCGTAAAGAAAGTGATCTTCAATGTTTTCAAAGACCTGGACAAAGACATCTACGCCCGACTGCTCGGCGCAGACGGAGCGGCTGAAAACGGCGCTCGCTGAAGCTGACGCCGTTGTGATCGGCGCGGGCGCGGGTCTTTCCGCCGCCGCGGGCTTCACATACTCGGGTGGGCGGTTTGCGCGGTATTTCTCCGACTTCGCGGAAAAATACGGCATCCGGGACATGTACTCCGGCGGATTTTACCCGTTCCCTACGCCGGAAGAATACTGGGCGTATTGGAGCCGGTACATTCTTGTCAACCGGTATCAGGATGCCCCGAAGCCGGTATACGAAACGCTTCTCCGTCTGGTGCGGGAGAAGGACTATTTCGTCATCACGACAAACGTCGATCACTGCTTCCAGAAAGCGGGATTTGACAAAAAGCGGCTCTTTTATACGCAGGGGGACTACGGTCTCTTCCAGTGCAGCGCTCCGTGCCGTCCGGAGACCTTTGATAACGAGGCGGTCATCCGGGAGATGGCGGAGCGACAAAAGGATATGCGCATCCCCTCGGAGCTTCTGCCCCGCTGCCCGCACTGCGGCCGCCCCATGACGATGAATCTGCGCTGCGACGACCGTTTTGCCGAGGACGAGGGCTGGCACGCCGCGGCGGAGCGGTACGAAACCTTTCTCCGCACCCGCGCCGGGCAGAAGATCCTGTTCTGGGAACTCGGCGTCGGCTACAATACGCCCGGCATCATCAAATATCCCTTCCGGCGCATGACGGCAAAGAATCCCGACGCCGTCTACGCCTGCGCCAATCTCGGCGAGGCGGACGCCCCGTCGGAGATCAGAGACCGGTCGATCTGCATCAACGCGGATATTGGGGAGATCCTGTCCCGGCTTCAAAATCCTCCGGCGGCGCATTGAGGGATAAACGGATCTTTGCTATGATACGAAAGGCCGCAGCAATGCGGCCTTTCCAAAGAACATTTGTTAGTGGAAGCTAACCATCGCGCTGCTTTCCCGAAAATGGCATGTTTATCAGGTCGTGTATGACGGTCATCAGCCGGAGTATCCGGGCGATTTTACCTCCGTGGAACAGACGGGGGATGAAGTAACGGAATATTTGAAAAGCCGCGGCGTCACTCGCCTGGACGCCGCCTACGGCTGCTCTTTGGGCGGCGCATGTCGGACCCGTCTGCTGGCTCTGGGAGATATCCCCGTCGGCCGGGCGATCATCGACGGCGGGATCACCCCTTATCAGCTTCCGTATCCGGTGCGAAAACTGCTGCTCGCACGCGATATTCTGTCCTTCAAGCTCGCGGCAAACAGCCGAAAAATTCTGGAAGCGGCTTTCCCGCCGGAACGTTTTACTCTCCCTGGGCGCGATGCCGTGAAGGAATATGACGCTCTGGAGCGCTATCTGAAAACCTACTCCGACCGGACGATCCGCAGTATATTCTGGTCCGGCAACAACTACGCCTTACCCGCCGCGCCCGCCGAACACGGCGCGAAAATCACCTATTGGTACGGCGAAGAGGAAAAGCGGGACCGCCGCGATAACATCCGCTTCAGTCAGCGCTATTTCCCGCAGGTGCAGCTCCGCGAAATACCCAAAATGGCGCACGCAGAGCTGGTGATGATGTATCCGGAAGCCTTCTGCCGGAATGCAGAGATCTTTTTCACCGGGCAAACCGAGGAATAAAGAAATATCCGGCTGCCGTTTCCGATGGAACGGCAGCCGGATTTTGTTATTTGCGCCACGCGGCGGGGATGAAAAGCAGAAGCATCGGATACAGCTCCAGACGGCCGAAGAGCATGGCGAATGAGAGCAGCGCCTTGCCGAAAGACGAGAAGCATGTATAGTTGGACATCGGTCCGACGAGCTCCAGGCCGGGGCCGACATTGTTAAAGCAACTCGCGGCGGCGGAGAACGTTGTGGCAAAGTCCAGCCCGTCCAGCGCAAGCAGCACGACGAGCGCGGCAAAAAGCAGCACATATACAAGCAAAAAAGCCGAGACAGAGTGGCAGGTGTCCTCGTCGAGCGGCTCGCCGTCGATGTGGATGCATTTGACCTGCTGCGGGTGGATGGCGCGCTGCACGCCCCGGCGGGCGAGCTTCGCACCGATCATAATGCGCACGATCTTGATGCCGCCGCCGGTCGAGCCGGCACATGCGCCGACGAACATCAGCACGAGAAGCACCGTTTTGGAAAACCAAGGCCAAAGACTGAAATCTGAGATCGCAAAGCCCGACGTACTCATCACGGACGCCGCTGTGAATATCGCATGGTGAAGCGCCTCGCCGAAGCCGCCGAAGTGCGGCAGAATGTTCGCAGCGACGGCGAGCGAAGCGGTGGCGAGGATGCCGAGAAACACCCACATCTCCTCGCTGTGCAGCGCCTGCCGGAGCTTTCCGATCAGAACGAGATAGTAGAGCGTGAAGTTCATGGAAAAGAGGATCATAAAAACAGTGATGACCGTCTGCGAATAGGAGCTGTACACGCTCATACCGGCGTTGCGGATCGAAAAGCCGCCCGTGCCCGCCGTGGCGAACGCCGTGGTGAGCGCGTCGAAAAACGGCATGTCGAAAATGAGCAGCACGAACATCAGAACCGTGAGGCCGATATAGATAAGATAGAGGATCGTCGTGCTGCGGCGCATCCGCGGCACGAGCTTGCCGACGTTCACGCCCGGCGATTCCGCGCGCAGGAGATGCAGCGCGTCGCCACTGTCGCCGTTTGCCATGGGGCTCACGGCCAGCACGAACACGAGAACACCCATACCGCCAAGCCAAACCGTAAAGCTGCGCCAGTACAAAAGGCCCACCGGCAGCGCCTCCACATCGGCGATCACGCTCGCGCCGGTCGTGGTGAAGCCGGAAACGGTCTCAAAAAAGGCGTCCACAAACGACGGCACCGCCCCGCTCAGACAAAACGGCAGCGCACCGAACACCGAGAGAAGCACCCAGGAAAGGCCCACGGTCACAAAGCCCTCGCGGGCATAATACTCCCGCCGCCGGGCCTTCACACGCCGCAACAGCGCCGCGCATACGAGGATCGCCGCCATGGCAGCGGCAAAGCCGACAGCGGCGCCGTGCTCGCCGCGCGCAAGCGCAATAATGAGCGGCGGCGTCATAAACGCCGCTTCCACTCCCAGCGTCAGGCCGAGAATGCGGCAGATCATGGCAATGTTCATATCCGCTCACCCGCGTTCGGCAAAGATCTGCCGCAGCTCCGCGATATGCCGCTCGCGCGGCGCGATCACGATAACGGTGTCGCCCCTTTGCAGACTGTCGCCGCCACCGGGAAACAGGACCTTCGCTCCGCGCGAAATGCACGCGAGCAAAATTCCCGGCTGGAGTTTGACCGAAGCGAGGCTCTCGCCGAGGTGCGGCACGTCTGCCGTGACGAGAAACTCAAGCGCCTCAACGCGCCCGCCGAGCAGACTGTATACGGAAAGGACGCTCTCGGCGTCCGTGCTCTCCATGGCGCGGACATAGCGCGTGATCTCCTGCGCGCAGATGTCCTTCGGGCTGACGGCGCTGCGGATGCCGCAGTTCTGGCATACGGCGGCGTACTCCGTGCG
Organism: Clostridiales bacterium UBA735; assembly: GCA_002298695.1. Lineage (GTDB taxonomy): Bacteria > Bacillota > Clostridia > Oscillospirales > Oscillospiraceae > CAG-170. The sequence goes on from DBLB01000032.1 coordinate 5,865, forward strand.
GTTCACTTTGGGGATCGCCTGCGGCACGCCCTGCATCCGGGCGTACATACAGATGAACACGTTTTCCTCGTCGAGGTTCGTGAGCGCGACAACGGCGTCCATCTGGGAGATGTTCTCGCTGAAGAGGAAATCCTGCCGCGTGCCGTCGGCGCAGAGAACGGAAACATCCGGCAAATCCTCCGCGAGAGCGCGGCAGCGCTCGGGGTTCTGCTCGATGAGCTTCACACGCACGCCCGCCTCGCACAGCAGCTCCGCGAGCGCTTCGCCCAGCCGTCCGCCGCCGACGATCATCACATTCTTCGCGTGCTTTTTCCGCAGCCCCAGCTCGTCCACGGTGCGCGAAAGAGTCGCCGCCGGTGCGGTCAGATACACCTCATCCCCGGCGCGGATCTCAAACGAGCCGTCCGGGATGAATGCCTCTTCCCCGCGGCGCACAGCGCATACCAACACGCGATGGCGCAGGACACGCGGCAGCTCCATGAGCTTTTTCCCGCAGAGTTTGTTGTCCGCATCGACTTCCATCGCCACGATCTCCGCACGGGACTTGGCAAAGGATTCCCGCCGGAGAAACGCGGGCAGCTGCAACTGGCGGAAGATCTCGCGCGCAGCATAGAGATCCGGCGTGACCGCCATGGAAAGCCCCAGCTCCTCGCGCAGAAGCTGCACGCCGTCGAGATAGTTGCGGCTGCGGATGCGGGCGATCGTGTTCGCGCAGCCGAGCTTGCGCGCCAGCATGCAGGCAAGGATGTTCGCCTCGTCGTTCGGCGAGGCGGCAATCAGAAGATCGCTCTCCGGCACAAGCGCGGCGCGCTGCACGTCGAGCGCGGCGCCGTTGCCTACCACGGTCATGCCGTCGAGCGCGAGAGAAAGCCGGTCGCACACAGCGCGGCTGCTGTCGATGATCGTTACATCGTGTCCTTCGGCGGATACCTCGCGGGCGATGGCAAAGCCGACTTTACCTCCGCCGACAATCACAATTTTCATAAAAGCTCCTTCTTTTCCAAAAAGCGCTTCAGGGGGTTATATGGTAAGTGCAGTATAGCATTTGGCAAAGTCGATGGCAACCGCTTCCCGTCCGGCTTAACGGTGATTTTACGTTTTACAGAAGTTTTTTGGAAAAATATAATTTTCTTCTTGACAGAATGCTATAACGTTTGCTACAATGACAAAGCCGCGAAAAACGGGAGCATAGCTCAGCTGGTTAGAGC
>DBLB01000032.1:7182-8894 GCA_002298695.1 Clostridiales bacterium UBA735
GACTGAAAATCCGCGTGTCGCCAGTTCAATTCTGGCCTGAGGCACCATTTGCGGGCATAGCTCATTTGGCAGAGCGCCACCTTGCCAAGGTGGAGGTAGCGAGTTCGAATCTCGTTGCCCGCTCCATATGGCGCCATAGCCAAGTGGTAAGGCAGGGGACTGCAAATCCCCGATTGCTCCAGTTCAAATCTGGATGGCGCCTCCACTTTTCTCAGGCCGCCGCGATCGCGGCGGCCTGAAAAATTTCATACGGAGTGGTAGCGAAGCGGTCATAACGGGGCGGTCTCGAAAACGTTGACCGTTTTTGGAACCGCGCATCGAAAAAAGCCTTGATTTTTCAACGGTTTCCCAGCATTCCGCAGCAGATTTCCGTTCCGTTTTCTCTCCCCTCTTCTCCCCTGTCCCCGGTCTTTCTCGGAGAGGCCAACCCTAAATTAAATATGCAGCGGTATCGAAGCGGTCATAACGAGGCGGTCTCGAAAACCGTTAGCCCATCGGGCCCGTGGGTTCGAATCCCACCCGCTGCGCCATAAACACCGGTTTTTATGCGTATTTTTGTGTAGAACCGGTGTTTTTTCATTGAATTGCCGTTAGGGCTTCCCGCATCCCGTTCATCATTGCATCGGCCGACACAAGCTTGGAATTGTAGTCCAAATGCGCATAGACATTGGACGTGGTGGCAATATCGCTGTGACCAAGCCATTCCTGAATCTGCTTCATGGGGACGCCGTTGGCCAGCAGCAAACTGGCACAGCTGTGACGAAGATCGTGATACCGAATATGCCGCAGATCGTTTTTCTTGAGGAGCTTCGGAAACGAGGCTGTAAGATAATCCGGAGAAATAAGTGTTCCCATTTCATCCACGCAGATATAGTCCAGATACCGCTCATCATAGCTCCGCCCGCATACGCGCCTGTATTCCTCCTGCTTTTTTCTTTTCTCCAGCAGCAATTCTTTAAAGGCCGGTATCAGAGGCAGCGTGCGCATGCTTGACTTGGTTTTCGTGGTATCGCGCGCAATCTGAACCCGTTTTCCGCTTAGATTACAGGATGTTACGGTGTGGCGGATTGTCAGGGTGTTGTTTTCAAAGTCAATCGCACTCCACCGTAGACCAACCGCTTCACTTCTTCTAAGACCATAAAACGCGCCGAGAAAGATCGGGATTTCCAGATGCGTGCCTTTTGCGGCAGCAAAAAGCCTTTCCATCTCATGGCTGTCATAGAAGCTGCCGATAAATGGGTCTTTCTTGGGACGCTCTACTTTGTCTGCCGGATTCGTCGAGATCAAGTCAATTTTTACCGCATATTTCAGCGCCTTATGGATCACGGCATGGTAATGAATTACTGTACTTGCGGAAACTCGCTTTAACTGATCCAAATAGAAAAATTGGATATCTGTTGCTTTCAGATCAACAAGCGCAATACCGCGTGCCTTGAAGTAGGGTATAATCGCGCGTCGGACCATGTTGGAATAGGATGCGTAAGTCGTCAAGGCTAATGTAGGCTTTATGATCTCCATCCATTGAGACAGGTAGTCTGAAAACTTGATTTTCGAATCCAGGGGCTTTTCTTCCGGCTCAAATGTCTGGCGAACCTCCGCAAGCATTTTCTCGGCCTTCTTCTTGTTCCCCTTTGCGGGAAGCTTGGTTGAAATCCATTTGCTTTTGCGTTTTCCACTCGCGTCGGGATAAGATAGCACCATGTAATAGATGC
>DBLB01000116.1 GCA_002298695.1 Clostridiales bacterium UBA735
AAGAAAAGAATGGGTTCAAAAAGAAATCGGGCCGATGAGGTCATCGGCCCCTACAAGGTGCGGGTGTAAACCGGCAGCAGAACATTGTAAAACAGAGGACAGTGGGATGGCAAACATTGGGATCTACGGCGGGTCGTTCAACCCGCCGCACAAAGGACACATGCTGGCGGCGGCGCAGTGCCGCGCGGCGCTGGGGCTGGAGCGCGTGATCGTTGTTCCGGCGGCCGTTCCGCCGCACAAGGCGCTGGCAGACAGTTCGCCGGATGCGCAGACGCGCCTCGCGCTGACCCGTCTCGCGGTCGAGGGACTGGACGGCTTTGAGGTCAGCGACCTGGAGCTGCGGCGCGGCGGGCCAAGCTATACGGTCGACACGCTGCGCGAACTGGCTGCGCGCTTTTCCGGCGACACGCTTTATCTTATGATGGGAACGGACATGTTTCTGTCCTTTTCCGACTGGCGGGAACCCGGAGAAATTGCCCGGCTCGCCCGGCTCGTCTGTTTTGCGCGGACAGCGGTCGACGAAGCGCTCCGGGCGAAGCTCGAGGCGCAGCGTGCGCATCTGCGCGCCGCATTCGGCGCAGACGTGACACTGCTGCACAATGAATTTCTGGATATTTCGTCAACCGCAGCGCGGCGGCTGCTGTTCTGGGGTCTGGCGGACGAGGCGCTGTCTCCGCAGGTGCTGGCATTCATTCAGGAACGCAGACTTTACGGCCTCGGGCAGTCGTACCGCGCACTGCCGTTTGATGCGCTGAAGGCCGCCAGCCTCTCGCTGCACAAGTCCACACGCTGCGCGCACGCCGTCGGCACAAGCGAAACCGCCGCAGCGCTGGCCCGGCGGTACGGCGCAGACGAGACACTGGCCGCGCGCGCCGGCATTCTGCACGACGTGACCAAGGCGCTCACTGACGCCGAGCAGCTGGCCTTCTGCCGTCTGCGCGGCCTCCCCGTCTCCGACGAGGAGCGTGCCAGCCCTGGCATCCTCCACGGAAAGACCGCAGCCTGGGCGGCGCGGGAGATATTCGGGGAGTGCGCAGCGGTGTGCAGCGCCATCGAATTCCACACCACCGGCCGGGCGGATATGACCCTGCTTGAAAAAATCATTTACATTGCCGATTACGTCGAGCCGACGCGCAGCTTCCCCGGCGTGGACGCGCTGCGCAGCGCCGTCTGGCGCGATCTCGACGAGGGCGTTCTGCTCGGCCTGACGCAGACGATGCAGCTCCTGCAAGCGCAGGGGCGGCCGGTTTGCAGCGTCTCCGCCCGGGCACGCGAGTATCTATTGCGCGAAAGGAAATCTCTATGAAACTGTTTGGGAACAGAAAAAATGCTGATTTTGTCGCGCGGCGCAAGGCCGCGCCATCTCGCCTGAAAGGCTGGCACAAGGGCGTCATCATCGCACTCCTGATCGTTGCTGCGCTCAGCGGCGTCGCCATCGGCGTCTACAAGGCCAATGTCAAGCCCGTTTCTAGGACACCGGAACCGGTCGATGCCGCCGAACCGCTGCCGGAGGAGGAAACCGTCAAAAAGCCTACCGTCTTCGTCCCGACCGTCCAGCAGGACGAGGAAACCGGCGAAGAGGTCGAGGTGGAGACCGAGGTTCCTGCCAGCCACCGCGAGGGCGTGTACAACATTCTCATCGCGGGCACGGACGGCGACGGATACCGGACGGACACGATCATCGTGGCCCATCTCGACGAGAGCACACATGAGGTAGCGCTGATGAGCATACCGCGCGACACAGCCGTCATGAACGGAAACGGCGGGCTGATGAAGATCAATGCCGTGTATGCCGGCGGCAAGGAAGAGGGCATGGAGCGTCTTGAGCGCCGACTTTCCTCTCTGCTCGGTTTTGAGCTGGACGGATATGTGCTGGTCAATCTGGATGCATTCGTCAAGATCGTCGATCTTGTCGGCGGCGTGACGGTCAACGTGCCGCAGGACATGTACTATTCCGATCCCAGCCAGAATCTGCTGATCGACCTCAAGGCCGGCGAACAGACGCTGAACGGCACACAGGCCATGGGCCTTGTCCGATACCGCAAGGGCTATGCCTCGCAGGATATCCAGCGGACGAAGGTGCAGCAGGATTTCCTCCGCGCGCTGGCCAAGCAGTGCCTCTCCGTTGAAAATCTCAGCCTGAGCAAAATTCAGGAATATGCAAAGATTTTCGACGAGTATGTCATCACCGACCTGACCGTCGGGAATATGGTATATTATGGGCAGCAGCTCATGAAGTGTGATTTCGACGAGATGAAGACCTATACCGTCGAGGGCGAGGGCGCAATGATCAACGGCGTGAGTTATTATCCGCTCTACGCTTCGAGCATTGTCAACATCGTGAACGAGGCATTCAATCCTTACGATGTGGACATTACCGCAGCAAATGTCAATGTAGTCACGCCGGAGGTCGCACGGACGTTCCAGGCCGCTGCCGTGACGCCGGAAGAACCCGAAACACCGGCAGAACCGGAGCAGCCCACAGATCCGGAGAACCCTGACACCCCGGAAAATCCCGATCAGCCCGAAAATCCGGACACGCCGGCTCCCTCCGATCCCAGCACGGGCGAACCCACGGATCCCGGAACGACCGACCCCGGAACGACCGATCCCGGAACGACCGACCCGACGCAGCCGGAAACGCCGGATACAAATACAGATTCTTAGAATTGAGGAGAGACATCCATGGAAAACATGACAGCCAGGCAGATCGCAGCCATTGCCGCAAAAGCGCTTGACGCCAAGATGGGCGTCGATATCCGGATGATCGAGATCACCGACGTCTCCACGCTGGCCGATTACTTTCTGATCTGCACCGCCACCAGCTCCACCCACGTCAAGACGCTCTGCGACGCTGTGGAAGAAGCGTTGGACACCGTTGGCGAACCGATGCTGAGCCGTGAGGGCCACCGGAGCGGAACCTGGGTGCTGATGGACTTCGGCTGCGTCGTGGTGCATGTGTTCACCGAAGAGACGCGCAGCTTCTACAACCTCGAGCGTCTCTGGCAGGACGGGAAGCAGGTCAATCTCGACAGTCTGCTGGAAAATCACGCCTGAGGCTTGACAAAGCAATTCGATTTGCGTACAATGACCTGGTAATAGGACGAAGATGGGGAATGTGTCCCGCCCCTGCCTTTCAGAGAACCGCCGGTTGGTGCAAGGCGGCAGGCAGAACGGATGCTCTGGCCCCGGAGTCTCCCGGCTGAACAGAACACACACCGCAGGCGCGTTTGTTCCAGTAGGCGGGACGGCACGGCACCGTTATCGGCCGCAATGAGGATCGGAAGACCGATCGAATCAGGGTGGTACCGCGTAATTTACGCCCCTGGCTGTGCGAAGGCATGGTCAGGGGTGTTTTTGATGCTTCTCTTGCAGAGAAGCGAGGGCTTATTTTGCGCCCCTATTCTTTTCTTTCTCTTCTTTGAGAAAGAAAAGAATCGCCGCGCCCGGTGAAGAAAAGAAAGAGAAGCCCCTAAAATCGGAAGAACCCCCGTATCCCCAAACTGTGACCCAGCGAAGCGGTCGCAGTTTGGAAAGGAAGAAGGAGCCAGCGAATATGGAGCTTTCGCCGTCCCGGCGGAAGCGCAATGCAGCCGGCTTCTTCTGACGCGGCGCCGCACGCGATCTTAATGATGGCAGGCAGGTGGCTGCAGCCCAATTTTGCGACGCAGCTCCGCCGAAAGGCGATGCGCAGAGCGCAGAGACCTTTTGGGTGGTAGGGAGAGACGGGGCGGACAGCTGATAACTAAGATTCTCAGAGGCCAATTCAGGACAACGGTTCGCACCGGCCCTCTTTCTTTTCTTGGAAGGCCGAAACCGTTCTTTTCTTTCTGGCAGAGAAAGAAAAGAATGGTTTTGGAAAGATACTCAAAGATGAATATTCAACAAAAGGAGTTTGTTATGAAATACGATTTTGCGGCCATTGAGAGCAAATGGCAGAAAAAATGGGAAGAAGAAAAGCCCTATGCTGCCGTCACCGGCGACCCACGGCCGAAGTTCTACGGTCTGATCGAGTTCCCCTACCCTTCCGCGGCCGGTCTGCACGTCGGTCATCCGCGCCCGTTCACAGCGATGGACATCATCTGCCGAAAAAAGCGGATGCAGGGCTACAACGTCCTGAACCCGATCGGCTTTGACGCCTTCGGCCTGCCGACCGAGAACTTCGCCATCAAAAACCACATCCACCCGGCCATCGTGACAAAGCAGAACATCGAAAACTTCACCCGGCAGCTCAAGATGCTGGGCTACGGCTTCGACTGGGATCGCGTGATCGACACGACCGACCCGAATTACTACCGCTGGACGCAGTGGATCTTTTTGCAGATGTTCAAGCATGGACTTGCCTACAAGACGACGATGCCGGTCAACTGGTGCACGAGCTGCAAGTGCGTGCTGGCGAACGAGGAAGTCGTCGAGGGCGTGTGCGAGCGCTGCGGCGCGCCGGTCATCCGCAAGGAAAAGAGTCAGTGGATGCTCCGCATCACGAAATACGCAGACCGCCTGATCGACGATCTGGACGACGTCGACTACATTGAGCGCGTCAAGACGCAGCAGCGCAACTGGATCGGCCGTTCGACCGGTACCGAGGTCACATTCCAGACCAACACCGGAGACGCCGTCACGGTCTACACAACGCGCGTGGATACGCTGTTCGGCGTGACGTACACGGTCATCTCGCCGGAGCATCCGATGCTGAAGAAGTGGAAGCCGCTCATCCAGAACTGGGCCGAGGTCGAAGCCTATCAGGAGGCGGCGTCCCGCAAGAGCGACTTTGAGCGCGGCGAGCTCAACAAGGACAAGACTGGTGTTCGCCTCGACGGTATCGAGGTCATCAACCCCGCGACCGGCAAGGTCGTGCCGATGTTCGTTTCGGACTACGTTTTGATGGGCTACGGCACCGGTATCGTCATGGGCGTTCCGGGCCACGACCAGCGCGACTGGGACTTTGCCACTGCGTTCAGCATCCCCATCGTCGAGGTCGTCGAGGGCGGCGACATCACCAAGGAGGCCTTCACCCTCAAGGACGATACGGGCATCATGGTCAACTCCGGCTTCCTCAACGGCATGACCGTCAAGGAGGCCATCCCCGCGATGAAGCAGTATGCCATCGAGCAGGGCTGGGGCCATGAGAAGGTCAACTACAAGCTGCGTGACTGGGTGTTCTCCCGCCAGCGCTATTGGGGCGAGCCCATTCCTCTGGTCAACTGCCCGACGTGCGGCTGGGTGCCCGTTCCCGAGGAGGAGCTGCCGCTCGTTCTGCCGCAGGTCGAGAGCTACGAGCCGACCGATGACGGCGAGAGCCCCATCTCCAAGATGACCGACTGGGTCAACACCAAGTGCCCCAAGTGCGGCGGCCCCGCCAAGCGCGAGACCGACACCATGCCCCAGTGGGCGGGCTCTTCGTGGTATTTCCTGCGCTATATGGACCCGCACAACGATCAGGCCCCCGTCTCTCACGAGGCCGAGAACTATTGGGGCCCCGTGGACTGGTACAACGGCGGTATGGAGCACACCACATTGCACCTGCTTTACAGCCGTTTTTGGCATAAATTCCTTTATGATATAGGCGCGGTGCCCACGCC
>DBLB01000118.1 GCA_002298695.1 Clostridiales bacterium UBA735
CGATGCGGTGGACGATGCCGGGCCGCTTTTCACCACCGATGCCGGAGAGCGAATCGCCGTAGTGGTGGATGAGCGCGTTGACGAGCGTTCCATCCGGATGACCGGGCGCCGGATGGACAACGAGCCCCTTCGGCTTGTTGACGACGATGACGTCGGCGTCCTCGTAGACCACATCCAGCGGGATGTCCTGCGCGGGATTTTCCGTGGGCTTTGCCTCCGGGATCTCCACGTCCAGGACCGTCCCGGCCGGGAGCTTCGCATTTTTCTTGACCGGCTTTCCGCCCAGTGTGACGGCCCCGTCCTCCAGCAGCCGCTGCACTGCGCTGCGGCTCAGCTCCGGGAGCAGCGCGGCCAGCGCCGCGTCGAGCCGGAGACCATCAGTGTTCAGCGTCAGCGTCATCGGTCTTATCCTTCTTCGGCCCGTCGGACAGGAATTCCTTGTCCTTGATGAAAATGTAGAGCACAAGGATGATCGCGCCGAACGTGATGAACAGGTCGGCGACGTTGAACGTCGAGAACCACGGGATCGAGATCATGTCCACGACCGCGCCGGTGCGGATGCGGTCGATCAGGTTGCCGATGGCCCCGCCGGTGATCGCCGCGAGACACCAGAGCTCCGGCTTTTTCGTGAGATGCTTTTTCGCAATGATCCAGACCACGAAGGCAAAAAACACGACCGTCAGCGCCACAAACACCCACCGGCCGCCGCGGAACATGCTCAGCGCCATACCGTCGTTCAGCAGATAGCGCAGCTCCAGCCAGCCGGGGACGATCACGTCGACGCAGTCCGACAGCTGTGCGGCGGCGAGCGCCTTTGTCCATTGGTCGACCGCAACGATCGCCGCTGCAAACAGCGAGAGAACTACATAAAACAAGGCCAGGCCCTCCTTTTTTTAATTCTGAATTATTGTATCACACGTTCCGCGCCTTTGCAATCATGGCGCTTAGCGCGCAGCAGAATGAAAAATCGAAGAAATTCACAAAATCCACTGCGTTTTCCCATTGAATTCGGGGGGCGATTCGTATATAATGTCTATGAGTGGCACGCTGACAGGCTTGGGAGGGACGCAAATTGGCTCAGATCGTATCTGTGATCTCCGGAAAAGGCGGCACAGGCAAGACGTCCCTCTGTGCGGGCATTGCTGCAAGCCTTGCCCGCGGCGGTGCGCGCGTGCTGTGCATCGATCTGGATATCGGATTGCGCAATCTCGACATTGCGCTCGGCATGGCCGACGAAGCGGCGCTGCCGTTTACTGCCGTCATGCGCGGACAGACCGCGCTGGAGCAGGCCACGCCGCACCCGACGCAGGAACGGCTGTTTCTGCTGACCGCGCCGGTGACGGAGCGCGCAGAGAATATCGGCCTGCGGCTCTTCGGTGCAATGCTGGCACAGGCAGACGGCCTTTTTGACTGGGTGCTGATCGACGCGCCGGCAGGGCTGGGCCGCGGCTTCCGGCTGGCGACGGAATATGCCGACGAAGCGCTCGTCGTGACGCTGGCCGATCCGGCCTCGCAGCGCGACGCCGCGCGGACGACCGATCTGCTGCTGGCCCGGCGGGATATCCCGGTGCGCATGGCCGTCAACCGGGTGAGTCCGAAGCTGTTTGCAAAGCTGCGCGCCACAGTTGACGATGTGATGGATACGGTCGGCCTGCCGCTGCTGGGGCTTGTGCCCGAGGATGCGTCGGTGGTGCTGGCGGCGGCTGCCGGGCGGCTGCTTATCGACTACACCGAGCAGGGCGCGGGACTGGCCTGCCGCAATCTGGCCGGACGGCTGGACGGGCGACGCATTCCGCTGATGAAACTGAAATAAAACAGAAATCATAGCAAAGGAGAGTATGGAGCATGAATATCACGCTCATGGCACACGACAAGAAAAAAGAGCTCATGGTTCAGTTCTGCACCGCATACAAGAGCATTTTGTCCAAGCATTCTCTCTCTGCCACGGCGACTACGGGCCGGCTGGTCGCGGAGGCTACGGGGCTTCCAGTCAGCCTGTTCCTGTCCAGAAATCAGGGCGGGCACCAGCAGGTGGACGCGCGGATCGCCTATAACGAGGTCGATATGGTCATTCTGTTCAACGATCCGAACGACACCGACCCCTGGGAAGATCAGAGAATGGTTCACACCATCCATCTCTGCGACACCTACAATGTCCCGCTGGCGACGAACCTGGCTTCGGCGGAAATGCTGATCCTCGGATTGCAGCGCGGCGATCTGGATTGGCGTATGATGATGAAAAGCAAAAAAATTCTGAGATAAGTCTCCCCGCGCTGACGCGGAAGCAGTACCGGAAACACGCTTTGCCAGAGAGGCGCCCCATGGCTGAAAGGGCGCTCAGAGCGGCCCCGGGAAGGACGTCCGCCGAGCGGGAATTGAATATCCGCAAAGAGGGAGGGCTTTGCCCTCTGAATTTGGGTGGCACCACGGAGTAGTATGCTCTCGTCCCAAACTGCTGGGATGAGAGCAGCTTTTTATAAAAAAGTCCGCACCACGTGAATCCCCGCCCTACAGGATCATTTTACGATCAAGACATGATATAGAGAGGAACTTTGGAAATGGAACGAATCAAACCGCACACGCTCTCCGGCTTCATGGAGCTTCTGCCAGCGCCGCAGCAGCAGATGGAGGCCATCATGGACGTGCTCCGCACGACCTATTCGCTCTATGGCTTCACGCCGCTCGACACGCCGGCCATTGAGGCCGCCGACGTCCTGCTGGCCAAGGGCGGCGGCGAGACGGAGAAGCAGATCTACCGCTTCACGAAGGGTGACGCCGACCTTGCGCTCCGCTTCGACCTGACCGTGCCGCTGGCAAAATACGTCGCGCTGCACTACAACGACCTTGCGTTCCCGTTCCGCCGCTATCAGATCGGCAAGGTCTACCGCGGCGAGCGCGCGCAGCGCGGCCGCTTCCGTGAATTCTATCAGGCGGACATCGACATCATCGGCGACGGCAAGCTCTCCATCGTCAACGAGGCCGAGATCCCGTCCATCATCTATAAGACGTTCACGACGCTGGGCCTCAAGCGGTTCCAGATCCGCGTGAACAACCGCAAGATCTTAAACGGCTTCTACGCGATGCAGGGCCTGACCGATAAGGCCGGCGACATTATGCGCACCGTGGACAAGCTGGACAAGATCGGTCCGGAGAAGGTCACGGCCTGTCTGATCGACGACTGCGGCCTGACCGAGGCACAGGCGGCAGAGATCCTGAAATTCATCTCCATCACCGGCAAGAATGCCGAGGTGCTCACGGCGCTGGAGGGCTATCGCGGCCAGAATGACACGTTCGACCTCGGCCTCGACGAGCTTCGTGCCGTGACGCGCTATCTCGCGGCCTTCGGCGTGCCGGAGGCAAACTTCGCCGTCGATCTGACGATCGCGCGCGGCCTCGACTATTACACCGGCACGGTCTACGAGACAACGCTGATCGACCATCCGGAGATCGGCTCGGTCTGCTCCGGCGGGCGGTATGACAACCTTGCCGAGTATTACACCGAAAAACAGCTGCCGGGCGTCGGCATTTCCATCGGATTGACGCGCCTATTCTACGTGCTGAGCGAGCAGAATATGCTGAGCGGCGCGCGGCGCGTCTCGCCCGCGGACGTGATGATCTTCCCGATGACGGAAGATCTCGAAGCAGCCATCCAGCTCGCCACAAAGCTCCGCAGCGAGGGCATCCGCACCCAGCTCTACACCGAGAACAAGAAGTTCAAGCAGAAAATTCAGTATGCCGACAAGCTCGGCATTCCCTATGCCATCTTCCTCGGCGAGGACGAGATTGCGATGAACGCCGTCTCGCTCAAGGATCTGCGCAAGGGCGAGCAAGTCGTTGTCTCCGCAGACGCCGCGGCGGACATGATCCTCGACGACATGGCCGATAATCTCAAAGGAACCATTTTGAAATAACAACATACCACATAGAAAAGAGGAAACCACTATGATGCAGTCCAGAACCCACACCTGCGGGCAGCTCCGGTTAGAGAACGCGGGCGAAAAGGTCACGCTTTGCGGCTGGATGGAGAATGTCCGCGTCGTCGGGCAGAACTTCGCCTTTGTCGTCCTGCGCGACTTCTATGGCACGACGCAGGTCGTCGTCGAAACCGAGGACATGATGAACATCATCAAGTCCATTAACAAGGAATCCACGATCCAGGTCGTCGGCACCGTGCGCGAGCGCGACAGCAAAAATCCCAAGCAGGCCACCGGCGACGTCGAGGTCGTGCCGGAGCAGATCACTGTGCTCGGCAAATGCCGCTATAACGAGCTGCCGTTTGAAATCAACCGCAGCCGCGACGCCGATGAGACGCAGCGCTTGAAATACCGCTATCTCGACCTCCGCAATCCGGCGGTCAAGAACAACATCATCCTGCGCTGCAACGTCGTCGCGGCGCTGCGCAAGGCCATGATGGAGCATGATTTCCTTGAGATCACGACGCCGATCCTGACGGCTTCTTCGCCGGAGGGCGCGCGCGACTATCTCGTCCCCGCGAGAAAGCACCCCGGCAAGTTCTATGCCCTGCCGCAGGCCCCGCAGCAGTTCAAGCAGCTGCTGATGACCTCGGGCTTTGACCGCTATTTCCAGATCGCGCCCTGCTTCCGCGATGAGGACGCGCGCGGCGACCGCAGCCCCGGCGAGTTCTATCAGCTCGATATGGAGATGTCGTTCGCCACGCAGGACGATGTGTTTGCCGTCATCGAAGACGTACTTCCGCCGATCTTTGCGAAATACGGCACATATAACATCGCCTCGCAGCCGCCCTTCCGCCGCATCAAGTATCTCGATGCGCTGGAGACCTACGGCTCCGACAAGCCCGACCTCCGCATCGACCTGACCGCCGTCAACGTGACAGAGCTGTTCGCCGAGAGCGAATTCGCCCCGTTCGCGGGCCAGACCGTCAAGGCCGTGCCCATCACGGACTGTGCGCTGACGCGCAAGCAGATCGAAAAGCTGCTGACCGACTGCGAGGTGCAGTCCGGCCAGAAGGGCTACTGGTTCAAGGTCGACGAGCAGGGCGAGCTCGCCGGCGGCGTCGCCAAGTTCATCGACAAGGCCGCCATCGCGAAGAAGTTCGAGCTGAAGCCGAACATGCTGGTCGTGCTGGCCGCAGGCGAACAGGCCACGAAGGCCATCGGCGTCATGATCAAGACGTTCGGCGCGAACGTGCCGGGCCACATGGGCAAGGAGCGCTACGAGTTCTGCTGGATCGTCGATTTCCCGATGTACGAGATCGGCGACGAGAGCGGCGAGCTGGAGTTCTGCCACAACCCGTTCTCCATGCCGGCCGGCGGCCTCGACGTGCTGCTGAAGGCCGAGCGCGGCGAGATCGACCCGCTCACCATCACCGCCGACCAGTATGACCTTGTCTGCAACGGCGTGGAGCTTTCCTCCGGCGCCGTCCGGAACCACGATCCCGAGATCATGATCAAGGCATTCGAGCTCGTCCGCCTCGGCGAGGATGACGTGAAGTCCAAGTTCCCGGCCATGTACAATGCGTTCTGCTATGGCGCACCTCCCCATGCCGGTATCGCCCCGGGCGTCGACCGCATGGTCATGCTGCTGGCGGGCGAGGACTCCATCCGCGAGATCATCCCGTTCCCGATGAACAAGAACGCGCAGGACATCCTCATGGGCGCGCCCAGCGAGGTCACACAGAAGCAGCTCGACGAGCTGCACATCACCGTCACCGCACACGAAGAATAACGAAAACATCCCCCGTCCATATCCGGACGGGGGATGTCGCTTTCATGCCAGGGAAGCCCCGCAGCCCGTTTGGAGGGTGCCGCAGGCCGTATTTTTATTGCGACACGGTGAAGAGCGCATGAAAATAGCCGCGCTGCGCCATCAGCGTCTCAAAATCGCCGGATTCCACCAGCCGACCGTTTTTCAGTACGAGGATCCCGTCGAACCGTCGCAGCAGCGATTCGCTCAGGCTGTGCGTCACCACAATGCGCGTGACGCCGGTCAGATCGAGCAGATCACCCGTCACCTGCGCCGCCGTCTGCGCATCGAGCGCGGCCGTCGCCTCGTCGGCCAGCAGCAGGGAAGCGTTTTTCAGCAGACTGCGCGCAATGGAAATGCGCTGCTTCTCGCCGCCGGACAGCGCGCTGCCGTTCTCCCCGCAGACGGTGCCCGTGCCGCGCTCCTCCAGCAGACCATTCAGATGCGCCCGGTCGATGGCCTTTTCCAGCGCGGACGGCGGGGAGCTGCGGAACAGCGTGATGTTGTCCTCAATGGAGGCGTTGAACACAAACACATTCTGCTGGATCACGGAAAGCAGGCTGTACAGCGCATCGGAGGAAATGTCCCGCAGCTCGGTATCGTCCAGCAGTATCCGTCCGCGGTACGCCGCGCCGGGCGTCATCAGCAGATTCAGCAGCGTGGACTTTCCGCTGCCGCTTGCGCCGACAACGGCGTAGGCCCGCCCGGCCTCCAGCGAGGTGGAAATATCCTGCAAAGCATCCTGCTCGCCGTCGTAGCTGAAGGAGACGTGCTCAAGACGGATGCCGCGCGTCAGCGCAGGCAGCGCTGCCTCTCCCTGCGGGGCATCGGGCTGCGCTTCCAGCATCTCCGCCAGCTTTTCGACCAGCCCCAGCGCTGCGCGGCGTCCTGCCAGCAGCGCAGGCAGCTCGGCGATGGGGTCAATGATGAAATTCATCAGATTCACAAACAGGATGACCGCGCCGGCCGTCAGTCCGCGCTGTGCCTGCGCGAGGAACGCGCCTGCCAGAAAGACGCCAAGCTGCGCAACGACGCCGGCCACGGAACCGATCATGCCGACCATTGCCTTGATCCGCCGTCGGCTGAATTTCTCCCCCTCCAGCGCGCGATTGTTGGCCGCAAACAGCTGAAAGATTTCCTTTTCTGCCTGAAATGTCTTGACGACGGTGAAGCCGCCGAGACAGTCGCTGAGTGCGGCGGTAAAATCGCGGCTGCGGTCGGACACACGCCGTTCGGCAGTTTGCAGCTGCGTCCCGGTCAGGAGCGACGCGGCCAGCGGCAGCGCTGTCACGGCCGCGGCCAGCACGGTCAGCAGCGGCGAGTACCAGAGCATCAGTCCGAGCGCACCGCAGAAGGTGACAGCCTTCGTCAGCACGGACAGCTGCTGTGCAAGATAATTCTCTTCCACGCTGCCGGCATCGTTCGTCAGCGCGGAAAGCCAGGCGGCGGAGGGCTGCATGCGGAAGGCCGAAATGCTCTTCTCCGTCAGCTTCTGAAAGGCAAATTCCCGGTACTGGCGGATCGCGCGCGCAAGAAAGCGCGGTTCCGACGCCCAGCGCAGCAGCGAGATTGCCACGCACAGCAGCACAAACCCGCCGGTCATCCGGGCCAGCTTCGCCAGCGGCAGCGCGCCGGGCAGTCCGGACGCCGCGTCGATCAGCTGCTGCATCAGCCAGGACAAAATCAGGTTCAGCGTCCCGGCCAGCAGGGACGCCGCAGCCGCGAGACAGAAGGCCGGCACATTGCCGCGGTAAAACTGCGCGGTCAGCTGCCGCTTCAGTGTGTTACGATTCTTCATCCAGCGCCTCCCACAGGGCTGTCAGGCCCTCGTTTTCCATCGTCACGACCGTTTTGCGGACATACTCCAGCGCAGAATCTCCAAAATCGTCGTAAACGCCGGCCTGTTCGCCGGGCATGACGAACCGCAGCGCACCCGGACGGTAATCCGGACTGCGGTCAAATGCCTCTGCCAGTGCCCGCGCGCGGCGGAGCGCCTCCTTTGCAGACGCCGCTTCCCCCTGCACGCTCTGCGCATGCGCAAGGCAGACCAGAAACAGCGCAACGATCTTGTCGAGGAAGCAGGGCGTATCGCCGTCCTTCAGGCCGGAGAGCGTCCCGATCATCCACTGCATCAGCGCCTCCGCCTGCGCATAGCGCTTCGATTTGAAATACACGTTTGCATAGCCCATCCCGATGCGCGTGAGCATGGCGACGCTTTGCAGCAGCGCGTGAGACAGGAACGGCGCCGCCTCTGCGGGCCGGCCGCAGTCGGCGGCCAGGATCAGGCCGATCTGATCGTCATACTGTCCGCCGGCGTTGTACTGCCGGAGCAGCGCAGCGGCCTGCTCCGCATCGCCGAGGCTGAGGTAGGTCTCCGCCAGTCCGCCGCGGAGCACGCTCTCGCTGAGCTGCGGATCGGTATTCTGCGGCAGGAGCAGCAGCGCATGCTCCAGCAGCGTCTGTGCCCGCAGCAGCAGCGCGCGTTTCCCGCTCTCCACGCCGAACACCCGGAACAGCGCGGCGCTGCAATAGACCACGTCAAAGCTATTCGGATATTTTTTCAGCGCCTTTTCCGCCTCGGCAAGCCCTGCCCTGTCCTTCTCATAGCGGCAGCGCTTCAGCCGGTCCACGGTGGCCTGCAGGCGGTTGTCCTTCATCTCATAGCCCAGCAGTACGTCCACAGACGTGTCGAAAAAATCAGCCAGCTCCAGAATCATGCCCAGCTCCGGCTGCGACAGCCCGGCCTCCCACTTGTACACCGCGCCGGTCGTGACGCCCAGCACCTCTGCCAGCTGCTCCTGCGTCAGACGCCGCTGTTTCCGGAACATGCGGATATTTTCTGAAAGGTACATTTTCATCTTTTCACCCCCGTCCTCTGAATTATAGCAGACACAGCGGCGGCACGGAAGCCACCGCCCATACTATTTTGATAGAAAATCCCCATACCACCAGTATGTATCACAAGCAAAAAGCGTGCCCCGCCAACTGGCGGGGCACGAAAAATGGCTTAAAGGTCGACACGCTCAAAGCGGCGGATGGAGCTGCGCAGGGCCAGTGCCGTCAGGCCGGCATAGATTGCCGCGCCGCCGAGCAGCACCGGGAGCTGCCGCAGCTGCTCGCTCAGCGCATAGCTCTCGCAGACTGTTTTCATGTATGGGATGACATGGTCGCAGATCTCTGCCGCAACGATGTAAAAGAACTCCGCAATGCTGGCGATCACAAACGGCTTGCCGATGTCATAGCCGTTCCGGTAGTGCATCGGGAAAAACACAAGATTGAACAGCCCCATCTGCACGAGGCCGAGGCCGAGAAACGCCGCGTTTGCTTCAATGCCGACGGCATTGTTGAGATGACCATAGCGCGCCCGCAGCAGCATAAACGGAACACAGGCCAGAACCTGCATCAGTTCCAGCTGTACCGCCGTGCGGAAGCGCGCGCGCACCATCTGTGCCTTTGTGACCGGCAGGAGCATCATATAGGCCGTGTCGCGGTTCTCCCGCAGAGACTGCATCAGCATGAAAATGCCGAGGCCATTGTAGAAAAATGTGACGTAATACGGGTAATTGGGAATCAGGATCAGCCCGCTGAGCAGCAGAAACAGCAGCGGCACCGGGCTCATGCCGAGTCTCCATTCCTTATATTGCAGCGCTTTCATCCTTCCGCCTCCCGTTCCAGATGTACCATGATCTGTTCGAGTGTCGCGGGGCTTCCAGCCTCCGGCGCATCCGCGGCCCGCAGCAGCCCCTCAACCTCGCCCTGATGGCGGCGCGGCGCGATCAGCTTCGCAGCCAGTTCCGGTGAAACGGTGCCCTCGTCTGCACGCAGATAGCGGTAACGCTCTGTAAACGTCCGCCGCGCCTCACTCGCAAAAATTTTGCCGTTCCGGATGTACGTGATCGTGTCGGCGCAGGCGTCAAGGTCGGACGTGATATGCGTGGAGAACAGAACCGAGACGCCGTCCCGCTCCACCAGCTCCAGAAACAGCCCCAGCAGATCGTCCCGCGCCGCCGGGTCGAGGCCAGACGTCGGTTCGTCCAGAATCAGCAGCTTTGCCCGATGCGACATCGCGAGCGCCAGCTGGTATTTGACCTTCATGCCCTCGGAGAGCTCGCAGACGCGCTTACTCTCGTCGAGCGCAAAGCGCCGCAGGCAGTCCTGATACTGCCTCTCATCCCAGCCCGGGTAGAACTGCCGCGTCGCCGCAGTGAGCTGCTCCAGCCGCCTGCGCGGAAAGTATGCGGCTGCGCCGCTCACAAAGCCGATCTGCTCCTTGACCTCCAGCTCATACGCCGCGATATCCAGTCCACAGACCTCGACGCGGCCCGCGTCCGGATGTACCAGGCGGAGCATCGACTTGAGCGTTGTCGTCTTGCCCGCACCATTGCGCCCGATGAAGCCCATAACGGTCCCGGCCTCCATCGAAAACGAGACATTCTTCAGTGCAAAGGCCGGATATTGCTTGCAGAGGCCCTCAACTTTCAGAATTTCCATGGTCATCCTCCTTTTCGGGGAATAGGTCGGGCGGTAGATAGACCTCGCCGGGGTCGACGAGCGCAATGCCGCGCTTCTTGTCGGCCATCAGCAGCAGCTGGTCGCCGGGCTGGATGTCGAACAGATCGCGTGCCCCTTTCGGGATCACGATCTGCCCCTTCTCGCCGACCTTGACGAGGCACATGAATTTGTTTTTTGGAAACTGTAATGCCAATCCGATCGCCTCCGGTAGGAAAAGTTGTACTCAGTATAACACTTCGCACACAAAAGTCAAGCACGGCAGACCTTCCATTTTGATTTATACAAATGCGAACAGTTCCAGCTCCATGATGCAGCCGTCCTGTTCTGCGTACCGGATAGCGCAGCCATAGCCGATCGCCTCACAGTTTTTGCAGCAAATAGCCCAAAGCGCTTCCCGGGCGGTGTTTTGCTGTTCCAATGCTTCGATCAGAGCGCTCACGCTGTCGCCGAGGCGCACGCCCGGATATGCCGCATCACCGAACTGCACGGGGATATGCAGCAGGATCTCCGGCCCGCCCGTCGCTTCCTCCGTAAAGCAGAGCGTGACCGGGCCGCTCGCATACACCGAAAGGCCGTGATGGGTCACCTTATCAACGGTACCGCAAAGCGTTTAAGGGCCGTACCAAGACGATCTGCAAAGAGCGCCGGGCGCAGTGGGAAGAAGAACAGGTGCGTATCAAGGCGGAGGAGGAAGCACAGGCGGCGGAATCCGCCCACCTCGAAGAACTCCGCGCCAAACTCGGTCACCCCATTGAGTCAGAGGTACTGTTCTCAGAGGCTTTTCCTAAGTGGCTTGATCTCTACAAATCTCCACCTACCAGAAAACCTTCTACCTACGCAAGCTATCTGGACACCTATCGAATCCACTTTGCCGAAGCGTTTGGCAATTTGCCGCTCTACCAGATCACACAAGATGTCGTACAGGACTATTATCAAAAGAAGCAGAAAAGCGGCAGTCGTGCGGACGGGAGAAATGGTGGACTGTCCGCAAAGACCATTCAAAATCATCACATGCTGCTGAAAGACTTTTTTACCTACGCTGTAAAGAAGTATAAGCTTTCAGAAAACCCTACTTTGGATACGACACGGCCAACTGTCGTGACACCGGAGATGCGGGTTCTGAGTCCATCAGAAATGCAGATCTTCATTGAGGAGGTCATGCGGGAAACGCAGCGCGT
>DBLB01000091.1 GCA_002298695.1 Clostridiales bacterium UBA735
GAAAAGAAGAAAAGGGAGGCGTAATATGGAGGCGGTTATCGTATCAGATTATATCTACGGCGAAGAATCCGAACAGTTCAGTTATTTCCGGATTCCCAGATTGTTGGTGCGCAGCAAGAAGTTCAAGACGCTCTCCACCGAAGCGAAGCTGCTTTACGGCCTGATGCTTGACCGCATGGGGTTGTCTGCCAAACACGGCTGGTATGACGAACTGGGGCGCGTTTACATCTACTACACACTCGATGAGATTCAGACTGACCTCATGTGCGGACACAACAAAGCGGTTCGGCTGCTGGCCGAGCTGGACACCGGCAAGACAGGCTTTGGCCTGATTGAGCGCGTGAAGCAGGGGCAGGGCCGTCCGGCAAAGATTTACGTCAAAAAATTCGCCACGACCGATGTGCCGGAGGTTCCCATTTCTGCGCCCATTTCAGACTTCCCGGATTCGGAAATGCAGACTTCCCAAAATCAAACTTCCAGACTTCCGCTTTTGGGAAGTCAAGACTTCCCAAAACGGGAAGCAAGTTATCTTGATAATAATTATCCTGATTCTAGCTATCCTGATCCATACGCCCACCCGCAAGGCTACTGATTTTAATGACTATGATGCAAAAGCGTGGTACGCCGAGGCGGTCAGTGCAGCCGTAGATAATGGACTGCTTTACGGTAAAAGCTCGACCATCCTTGACCCGAACGGCGACATGACCCGCGCAGAAATGGCGGCTATCATCAACAGGTCTTTCGGCTGCTACGTCAAAGCCGATATTTCCAAGTACGCAGATGTGTCCAAATCCAAGTGGTATTATGACGATATTGCAATGGCCGTCCAGATGGGCACTTACGTTGGCCGCAGTTCTTCTGCAATGGCCCCGGACACGCCGATCAGCAGGCAGGAAGCAATGACCGTTGTAGCCAGAGCGCTGGAGCTGGACTACGACGCATACGCAAAAACGGATTTGTCCAAATTTGCAGATGAAAAGAACATTTCCAGCTGGGCGCTGCCCTATGTCCGGGCAATGGTCGGTGCGGACTATATTCACGGCAGAACCAAAGGTCTGGAACCGCAGGACAATATCAGCCGCGCGGAATTTGCGCAGATCTTTGCGAACATCATTGGCAGCTATATCACGGTAAAAGGAACCTATGACAAGGACATTAAAGGCAGCGTTCTCGTTCGCACCGACGATGTGATTCTCAAGGATATGACCGTAGACGGCGACCTCATCATCGGCTGCGGCGCGGCAGACGGCAAAATCGTGCTGGATAATGTGACCGTCAAAGGCAGATTGCTTGTCTGGGGCGGCGGTACAAAAGCCGTGTACTGCAACAACGGAGCGCAGATGCCGGCCGTTGTGGTCGCGCGTGTGGATGGTGCGGTAAAGGTAATTTATGACAGAGATTCCACCCTCGCCGTGATTGACACCATCAAAACCAGAATCACAGACAGAGCAAAAGCATTTAAGGAAACCGAGATCATCTTTTACGACGTTTCCGGTCTTAGAGAGGCCCAAAAGCAACTCAACGCCATCGTCGCGGACAATCAGATTGATATTACTGCTCCTGCTCATCTTTACGCGCTTGTCGGAGAATCCAGCGTGAAAGCTGAATTTACGAACAACAGCAAGAATGACACCTACAAAATCGAGATTCGCCGCAACAAGGACGATACGCTGATTGCAGACGCTTTTGAGCTTGCCGCAGGAAAGAGCATTTCAAGTCTGACGCTTCTGGAAACGCCGGAGTTCGGCAATGTGGATTGTACAGTCATTGTGACTGCGTTCCGTGACGGCAAGGAAATCGGCACACTGAACACGGAATTGACACTCCATGTCGCGTATCTCTGGCCCAAGGAGGTGCGCTGATGAACAATGTTAAAAAGGCGGCGGCGCTGCTTCTGGCGCTGGCGCTCATTCTCGCATTTCCAATCTCGGCATCGGCGGCAGAAACCACGGAGGCCCGCGTGCCAGTGACGCTCACCGTGGTCAATGTGGTTTCTCCAATCTCTTGCACTGTTCCAGCTTGTTTGCCGGTTTCACTGGTAGACGGCTATGTTGTGACAGCCAATAATGCAGCAATCACCAACACGGCCAAAACAGGCAGTATCAAGGTGACGAAAGTGGACGTTCAACCGGGTACATTTGAGGTCGGCAATTTTGACGATTTTGCGGCGGCGAAGAACAGCATTGCACTGTCCATCAACGGTTGCAGCACAAAAAGCGCGGGCGCTTTGACGCTGGCAGAAAACGCATTTCCTGCAATTCCTGCGGAAAAGTCGCTTGCTATCCGTTATCGTGCAAAGGTGTCTGCGAGTGAGGCCGTCACCAATGTCAACGCCGCTACGGTTATCTTTACCATTGCCGCAGTTACGGAAGGGGGTTAAACCATGAAAACGAGAAAATTTATTGCACTTCTGCTTACTCTCTGCATGGTTCTGTCACTGAGCATTTCGGCATTTGCGGCCAGCGATACGGTTGCCAGCGGTACGATTCCGGACAGTAAAATCAAATGGGCGCTTGATTCTCACGGCTGGCTGACCATCTCCGGCAGCGGCGAAGCGCCGGTGTTCCAAAGCGCAGATGACCAGCCGTGGGCGGACTACCGCGACCAGATCACGGAAATCTGGTACGACGATATGAGCACCCTGACGATTCCAGACCTCGCATACTGGTTTGAGGGATGCACGGCGCTGACTACCGCTGAATTGCCGCTGGCCCCGGTCATTGGCCGCCATGCGTTTTACGGTTGTGACAAGCTGAATACAATCACGATGTATTACGGAGAAACCGTGCTTGAAAGCATCGGCGAAGATGCGTTTTGGCGCGAAGCCGACACCGGCGATACGCTCTATATCGCCTACATCATTGGCTATCCGGAAGCGACGGTGCCGTTCTATACCTACGATTGGGCGGCATCTAACCACAGCAGCCGGTATTTTTATGATTTGTACGGCGTGTACAGCAACGCGGACGGCGCAGCCCCCGCTGCATCGGAATCCAGTGTAAAAAAGTCACCATCAAAAGACGCAACGTATGCGTCTACCGGGATCGTTGGCACTTGTCCGTCCTGTGGTAAAAATTCCTTGCAGGGAACGTATGTCGAGCAGTCACACACATCCAGAGGTCATCAGCAGTATTACGAGTGCTATCTTTGCCACTATGTCCAAAATTTAGGAACTTATGTGTATAAAGACCACGGTTCCGGTTCTTACGGATCGTGGACTTGTCCCTCCTGTGGAAGCCACACATGGGTACTGGACTATGAAAGTGATGCAACCTGCACCAGCAACGGCTACCGCTCGTACTCCTGCGCTTGCGGGCAAACGAAAAGCGAAACAATCTATGCCAGCGGCCATAATTACAGCTACGGAAGCTGGGAGGAATATTCCAGCAGTCAGCATCGGCGCGAAAGTTATTGCCGGAATTGTGGTGCATCCAGCTATGATTACGCTTCGCACAGCATGAGTTATGGTTCGTGGAGCAATTACTCGTCCAGTCAGCATAGCCGCAGCGCGACGTGCCGCACCTGCGGATACTCCACAACAGAGTATAGCAATCACAGCTACACGACTGGCTCTTGGAGCAAGTATAGCGACACACAACACCGACGCACGAAAACCTGCTCCGGCTGCGGCGCGTCTACTTATGACTATGCCAACCACAATTATTCCTACGGTTCGTGGGTGTCGGACAGCGAAACACAGCATAAGCGTACCAAAACGTGCTCGGCCTGCGGAGACTCCGGTTATGAGTATGCCGACCATGCGGATACCGATGGCGATGGCAAATGCGACGATTGCGGCGCGACCGTCTCTTTGACTGTCACATGGGACGCGGGCAGCAACGGCGGCACGATCGATGGCAAGGCCAGCTTTTCCGAAACCGTGAAGCCAAACAGCAAGCCGACCGCGCCGGGCAGCGTTCCCGTCAAAATTGGCTACACGTTCAAGGGCTGGTTCACGGCCAAGAGCGGCGGCAGCCTTTACAGTACGGTCACGATCACCAGCAGCACGACATTTTACGCGCAGTTCGAGGCCAACAAGTACGTCGTGACGTGGGATTTGGGAACCGGTCAGAGCGAAACAACCGAGCAGACCTATGGTGAAAAGCTGGTGTTGCCTACCGAGCCGACGCGCAAAAATGCAGAGTTTTTAGGTTGGTTTACGGAGAAAGACGGCGGTACGGAGGTTGATTCCAACACCATCTATACGACGGATGGTGAAACGACCTATTATGCGCACTGGGAGATTACGGAGGTTTTTTCCGTGACTGTACCGGTTACATTGCCACTCGTCATTGATGAAAACGGCGAGGTTCACACCGGTGCGGCAGAAATCATCAACGGTTCCACTGGCGAGGTCGTTGTATCCAGCGTTTCGATCTCAACTAAGAACGGCTGGAAAATTGTGTCCTACGCAACGGATATGGCACACGAAAAGGTAGATGCAAAGCTCCTCGGCTTTAAGATCAACGGCGCACAGACTACCAAAAACGGCAATGCGGAAACGCTTGACCTGACCTCGCCGTGGACGATTGCCGAGAATGGCAGACTGCCTATCAGCTATGATGCCGTTGTCAGCGCCGTTTCCAAAGCAGTCACAGAACAGGAGGTTTTGTCCGTCGTGTTCGTGTTGGAATGGGGCGGCGAATAACCGTATGGGCGAAGGAAAAAATGCAGAGCAAATGACCGTACTTGTCGTCGAGCCGGGATACGCGCCATACGAAAAAACAATTCCGCATGATGTTGATGCTATGCAGAAGATCGTCGGCGGCTGGATTACTGCCATCTACAAACAGCAATAAATTCCAGTTTGTCGACCTGAACACAAAAACCGAATACCGAAAATCAGACCGTTGAC
>DBLB01000198.1 GCA_002298695.1 Clostridiales bacterium UBA735
TCCTGCCCTGCGGCAGCACCGGCCGGTGGACAAGGAAGTAAGCAATGAACGAAGCCATTCAGGTCTGTGACCTGCATTATACCTATCCCGATCAGGAGAGCGGGCAGGAGCACGTCGTGTTCGACGGGTTGGATCTTGCCATCGAGGCGGGCAGCTTTGTTGCGGTGCTCGGGCACAACGGGTGCGGAAAATCGACGCTCGCCAAGCATTTCAATGCAATCCTTCTGCCGACGGGCGGCAGCGTGACCGTGTATGGGATGGACACGAAGGATGAAAACCTGCTGCTGGCCATCCGGCAGGCGGTGGGCATGGTGTTCCAGAACCCGGACAACCAGATCGTCTCGAACGTCGTCGAAGAGGACGTCGCGTTCGCACCGGAGAATCTCGGCGTGCCGAGCGAAGAGATCCGGGAGCGGGTGGTCGTAGCGCTGAAGACCGTGGGCATGTATGAATACCGCGCGCATGCGCCGCAGCTGCTGTCCGGCGGACAGAAGCAGCGCGTGGCCATTGCGGGCGTGCTGGCGATGAAGCCGAAGTGCATCGTCCTCGACGAGCCGACTGCGATGCTCGACCCGCAGGGACGCCGCGAAGTCATCGAGACCGTCGAGCGGCTCAACCGCAAGGAGGGCATGACCGTCGTGCTCATCACACACCACATGGACGAGGCGACGCATGCGTCGCGCGTCATTGCGATGAACGACGGGAAAATCGTCGCCGACGGGACGCCGGAGGCAGTATTTTCCAAGGTGGAGCTGCTGCGGAGCGTCGGCCTGAACGTTCCGGAGACGACGGAGCTGCTCTATGCGCTGCGCGGGGACGGATTTGATCTTCCGCTGACGGCACTCTCCATCGACCAATGTGCGCAGACACTTTATGATGCGATAAAGGTCTGACCCCAGGGCGTATCCGGAACCACTTAATACGCCCGGATATTCGGAGGAACTACATTTTGACCCCTATTTTAGAAATAGAACATCTGTCGCACATCTACAGTGCGGACACGCCGTTTGAGCGTGCCGCGCTGCAGGATGTGAGCCTTTCCATACAGCGCGGGGAGTTCGTGGGGCTGATCGGCCACACGGGTTCCGGAAAATCGACGCTGATCCAGCATTTCAACGGGCTTCTGAAGCCGACGGCGGGCTGCGTGCGCTTCGACGGCGAGGACATCTGGAAGGACGCAAAGTTCACACGGGAGATCCGGTTCAAGGTCGGGCTGGTGTTTCAGTATCCGGAGCATCAGCTGTTTGAAGAGACGGTCTGGAAGGACATCTCCTTCGGGCCGAAGAACATGGGACTCGGCGAGGACGAGATCGCTTTGCGGGTGAAACGCGCGGCGCAGTTTGTCGGCATTACGGATGCAGAGCTGGAGAAATCACCGTTTGACCTGTCCGGCGGACAGAAGCGGCGCGTCGCCATTGCAGGCGTCATTGCCATGGAGCCGGATGTGCTGATCCTGGACGAGCCGACGGCGGGCCTCGACCCGCGCGGACGCGAGAGCATTTTGCAGAACATCCGCGACTATCAGGCGGCGCAGCACGCGGCCGTCATCATGGTCAGCCACTCGATGGAGGAGATCGCGTCCAACGTCGACCGGCTGATTGTCATGAATCACGGAAAAAACGTCATGAGCGGCGCACCGGCGGAGGTCTTCGCACATGCGGAGGAACTCGTTTCGATGGGGCTGGCCGTGCCGAAGATGACGCAGCTGTTCCTCAAGCTCCGCCAGCTCGGCCTCCCGGTCGATTCGTCGGTGTTTACGGTGGAGCAGGCGGAACGTGCGCTTCGGCCGCTGCTCGGAAAGGGGGGCGCGCCATGCTGAAGGACGTCACGCTCGGGCAGTATTTCCCGGGGCAGTCCCCGATCCACAAGCTCGACCCGCGGACGAAGCTGATCTTCGTCGTACTCTATATTGCGGTGCTCTTTCTGGCAAAGGGCTTTGCGTCGTATCTGCTGGTGGCGGTCTTTCTGGGAGCGGTCATCGCCGTTTCAAAGATTCATGTCTCCGCCATCTTTAAGGGGCTGAAGCCGCTGCTGCTGATCATCATTTTCACGGCGGTGCTGAATCTGTTCTATTCCAGCGGCGAGCCGATCGTGAAGTTCTGGATCTTCAAGATCACCAAAGAGGGCATTTTCAACGCCATTTTCATGGCGCTGCGGATCATGCTGCTGGTGGCCGGGACTTTTATGTTGACCTATACGACTTCGCCGATCTCGCTGACGGACGGGCTGGAAAGTCTGCTCAGTCCGATGAAAAAGATCAGGCTGCCGGTGCATGAGCTGGCAATGATGATGTGCATCGCGCTGCGCTTCATCCCGACGCTCATCGAGGAGACGGACAAGATCATGTCGGCGCAGAAGGCGCGAGGCGCGGATTTTGAGTCCGGCAATCTGATCGCGCGCGCGAAGGCGCTGGTGCCGATTTTGGTGCCGCTGTTCATCAGTGCGTTCCGCCGGGCCGACGAGCTGGCGACGGCGATGGAGTGCCGCTGCTACCACGGCGGCGAGGGCCGCACGCGGCTGCATCAGCTGAAGTATGAAAAACGGGACTACATTGCGTTCGGCGTCGGTGCGGCGCTTTTGGCCGCGATGATCGTTCTGCGGCAGTTTGGACTGTAAGGATGTTTGGAGTATGCGGAATATCGCGGTCACATTGAAATATCTCGGCACGGCGTATCACGGCTGGCAGGTGCAGAAGACGCAGGTGACGGTCGGTGAGACGGTGGAAAAGGCTGTGGCGATGGTGGTTGGCCATCCGGTGCATGTGACCGGCTGCGGCCGGACGGACGCGGGTGTCCATGCGCGCGTCTACATCGCCAATTTCCGCACGACGTCGCGCATTCCGGTCGACCGCCTGCCCTATGCGCTCAATACGCATCTGCCGCTCGACATCGTGGTGACGGACGCGCGCGAAGTGCCGGAGGGCTTCAATGCCATCGGATCGTGCGTCAAAAAAGAATACACCTATCTGATCTATAACTCGGCGATCAAGGACCCGTTTTATGTCAACCGTGCGTGGTTCTACCCGAAGCACCTCGACGAAAAGGTCATGCAGCTGGCGGGCAGCCAGTTCGTTGGGACACATGACTTTGCGGCGGTGCGGTCGGTCGGTACGGAAGTGAAGTCCACGGTGCGGACGGTCTATTATTACGAGGTCGCGCGCGAGGGCGATATCATCTCGCTGCGCGTGTGCGCCAACGGCTTCCTCTACAACATGGCGCGTGCGATGGCCGGGACGGTCGTCTACGCGGCGGAGGGAAAATTCCCGCCGGAATCGGTGGCGGAGATCCTGGAGCGCGGCGACCGCAAGGCCGCAGGGCCGACGGTGCCGCCCGGCGGACTTTACATGACACAGCTCTGGTATGACGATGGAGAGGTTTCGTTCCATGTCGGATAATGTGACACAACTGAATGAGGCGCGCAAACGCAGGCCGTGGAAGCGGATCGCACTGTTTGCACTGCTGGTGCTGCTGGTGTGCGCAGGTGTTGCGGCGTATGTATTCCGTGACAGCCTGAATCTTGACGCAGCCAGACGGTTTCTGCGGTATCTGAATGTTTCGGGAGAAAGCTCGGACGGGCAGTTCCTGTTTGACGCCGGAAATTCCAATCAGTACGCCGATTTTGACGGCGGACTGGCCGTGGCGTCGCCGACGGGCATTGCGGCCTATGAGGCGAATGGCAGCGAGTTTGCGCTGGTGCAGGAGAAGCTGTCCACGCCGGCGATCGGGCACGCAGGTAAATATGTGATGGCCTATGACGTCGGCGGCTATGCGCTGCATCTCATCTCTGCGGCAAAGGGGAGCGTGCTGGATGTGACGGCGGACAGGCCGCTGCTGGATGCGGACCTTGCTGAGGACGGGAGCGTCTGCTATTCCTCAAGCGAGAGCGGCTACAAGAGCGTGCTCTACGTGTACAACGGAAATCAGGCGCTGATCTACCGCTGGCTGTCGTCCAGCCAGTATCTGCCGATATGTGCGGTGAACCCGGGGGCGAAATATGCTGCCGCGGCCGCGCTCGGGCAGAGCGGCGGCGTGTATGAGACGACGATCCAGCTGCTCCGGACGGATGCGGAGACGCCGGAGACGACCGTTTCGTTCGGCAATGAGCTGATCTACGACCTGACGTTCCCGACGGCGGACTCCATTCTGGCAGTCGGCGAGGATCATGCCCGCTGGTTTTCCCTCGACGGGACACGGCTGGGGAACTATGACTACAGCGAATCCTATCTGAAGGATTTTGATTTCGGCGGGAGCGGATTTCTGACGCTGGTGCTGAATATGTATCAAGCAGGCAACCGCTACCGCGTGGTGACGGTCGGGCCGGACGGGGAGGAGATCGGAGCGCTCGATTTTGAAGAGCAGATCCTGGACTTTTCCGCGGCCGGGAAATATGTGGCGGTGCTGACCGCCGGGAAGCTCAATATTTATGACAACAGCATGCACCTGTATGCGCACTGCGACAACGACTCCGGCGCGACGAACGTCGTCATGCGTGCGGACGGAACGGCCATTGTGATCGGCAGCGGCCGGGCGGAGCGCTATGTGCCCTGACTGCCATCCGGGAACACGGCGGATACGATGGTGCAGATAAGGAGAGAACCTGTATGAAACCTACACTTTGCTCCAGATGCAAGAAGAATCTGGCGGTGATTTTTATCACGAGGGTGGAAAATGGCCAGACCACCAATGAAGGCCTCTGCCTCAAGTGCGCAAAGGAGCTCGGCATCAAGCCGGTAGACGAGATGATCCAGCGGATGGGCCTTTCGGACGACGATCTGGAAAACCTGAGCGGAGAAATGGGCGACATGATGAGCGGCCTCGAGGGGCTTATGAATCCTGCTGAGAAGAGCGAGGATGACGAGGACGACGAGCAGGAGAGCCAGACGGCGACCTTCCCGTTCCTCAACAAGCTCTTCGGCAACGCCGGAAACAACGAGAATGCGGACGATCTGCCCGCGCGCGATGAGCGTCCGGAGCAGAAGCCGCGCGGTGACAAGCCGAACGGGCAGAAGAAGCAGAAGCATAAATTCCTCGACCTCTACTGCCAGAACCTGACGCAGAAGGCGCGCGACGGAAAGCTCGACCGCATCGTCGGCCGAGATGTGGAGACGGAGCGCGTCATCCAGATCTTAAACCGCCGGCAGAAGAACAATCCCTGCCTGATCGGCGAACCGGGCGTCGGCAAGACGGCCATCGCCGAGGGTCTCGCGCAGCGGATCGCGGACAAAGACGTGCCCTATAAGCTGCAAAATAAAGAGGTCTATCTGATGGATCTGACGGCGCTCGTCGCCGGGACGCAGTTCCGCGGCCAGTTTGAGAGCCGCATGAAGGGCTTAATTGAAGAGGTCAAAAAGCTTGGAAACGTGATCCTGGTCATCGACGAGGTACACAATCTTGTCGGCGCGGGCGACGCAGAGGGTTCCATGAACGCGGCGAATATTCTCAAGCCCGCGCTTTCCCGCGGCGAGATCCAGGTCATCGGTGCGACGACGTTCAATGAGTACCGCAAGCACATTGAAAAGGACTCGGCGCTCGAACGTCGGTTCCAGCCCGTAACGGTCAACGAACCGACCATCGAGGAGGCCATTGCCATTCTGCGCGGCATTTCGCACTATTATGAGGCGTACCACGGCGTGGAAATTCCGCCGGAGATCGCGCGGCAGGCCGTCGTCCTCTCTGAGCGCTATATCACCGACCGCTTCCTGCCGGATAAGGCCATTGACCTGATCGATGAGGCGTGCTCGGATGTGAATCTCCGGAACAAGGACATCGGAAGACTGGAAACGCTGCGCAAGGAGCGCGACGATCTGACGCTGGAGCTCAATATGCTCTCCGAAAACGCGGAACCGACCGAGGGCGACTATGCCCGGATGGCGGAGCTGCGCAGCCGCAATTTGCAGCTCGACGGGGAGATCGCGGAGCTTGCGGCAAAGCCGAAGCCGGTGCTCTCGATGGAGAATCTGGCGCGCATCATTGAGCTCTGGACCAAGATTCCGGCCAGCAAGATCCGCGCACAGGAATATGAGCAGCTGCTGCATCTTGACGAGCGGCTGAAGCAGCATATTGTCGGGCAGGACGAGGCCGTCGCCGCCGTGACCGCGGCCATCCGCCGCAGCCGCGTCGGCATCAGCCCGAAAAAGCGGCCGGTGTCGTTCATTTTCGTCGGCTCGACCGGCGTGGGCAAGACGGAACTCGTGAAGGTGTTGGCCAATGAGCTGTTTGAATCGGTCGAATCGCTGATCCGCCTCGACATGTCGGAGTACATGGAGAAGCACAGCGTGTCGAAGATCATCGGCTCGCCTCCCGGCTATGTCGGCTATGACGAGGCCGGGCAGCTGACCGAGAAGATCCGCCGCCGCCCGTATTCCGTCATCCTGTTTGACGAGCTGGAAAAGGCGCATCCAGATGTGCTGAACATCCTGCTGCAGATTCTCGACGACGGGCGCATCACCGACGCGCAGGGGCGCGTGGTCAACTTTGAGAACACGATCATCATCATGACATCGAACGCCGGGTCTGACCGGAAGGATGGCAGCGTCGGCTTCGGCAAGACCGTCTCGGAGCAGAGCAAGGAGAAGGCGCTCAAGGCGCTGGGCGAGTTCCTGCGGCCGGAGTTCATCAACCGTGTGGATGAGGTCGTCTGCTTCAACAAGCTGACCGAGGAGAATTTCCGCGCCATCGCGGCCATCATGCTCGGCGAGCTGCGGGACAGCCTGTCCTCGCGCGGCCTGACGTTCGACTGGGACGGAAGCCTCGTGGACTATCTGGTCAAGAAATCCTATTCCGTACAGTTTGGCGCGCGTAATCTGCGCCGCACGATCCAGAAGGAGCTGGAGGATCCGATCGCGGAAAAGCTGATCGACGCCTGGCAGACGCCGCTGCGCAGCATCACTGCTTCGGCGGAGCAGGATGCCGTCCGGCTGCACTGTGAAGCATGATGAAAAAGGGCCTTTGACGGTTTGTCAAAGGCCCTTTTGCTGCGGCAGTCCGGATTTAGCAGGGGGTGTTTCGGAGAATCGGTGCGGGCGGGCCGATGAGGGCATCGGCCCCTACAAATATCCGTAAGATGCAATTTGTCAGCCCCTATCAAGAGCGCAGAGTTTCCCACACCGGCGGGGAAGACTTTGCTGCTGCGGAATGTTTGACAGATGGGGGAAAGTATGCTACAGTCGGAAAAAAGGGGGTATGCCGGGTGAAAAAATGTTTGGTTCTGTTGGCGATGCTTGCGCTGCTGACGGCGGCGGGGTGCGACGGCAGCGGATGGTCGCGCACGGTGCCGGCCAGGGCGTTTCCGAGCGGAAATGTGTATGAATTGCAGATCGGCGCACGGCTGAACCAGGGGATCTATGCCTCGATCGGAGACAGCGTGTTTTCTTCGGAGGAACCGCTTGCCGAGCTGGTCCGGCGCGGGGCCGGGGAAGCGGAGTTTGTCCGCGCGGCGTCCGGAGATCTCCTGGGCGCACTGCTGACGGAGGCGCGGGAGGACGGAACACGGGATTTCTATTACCTGTCCTATGAACTGCGGAAGGACGACGTACAGTGGTACCGCTTTTCCGGCCTCCGGTTCCGGCTGTGCGCGGAAGAGGATGAAGAACAGGTGGATTATGCGCTTGTGCCGGTGTTTTGCTTTGATCAGATCGTTTCGAATGGAGACAGACGGGAGTTACAGTACAGCGCACGATATCACTGCAGCGCCGTGACGGTGGAGCAGACGGAATATCCGCAGCCGCAGGCGCTGTTTGAGGCCTTCTATCTGGCGACGGGCCAGTATACGGTGGAGCGAGAGGCGGAGATGCTGACCGTCCGACCGCTGACGGACAGAACGAACGTCTGCGCGTTCCGGCTGGAATTTGAAACGGTCAATGGGGAACCGTATGTGACGGTGCTGCCCGCAGAAAGTCAAAAAATTTCCTGACCATCCGGTCAGGAAATTTTTTACGATCGGGTCTGTAAGCCGGGTTCTGTTCTGACAGTCATCTATCTAGGCGTACCGTTGCCGATACGCTCCAGCCACCTTCTCGGAGACAGCCGGGCAAGCCTTGCCTCCTCTGCGGTGTTGCTCCGGATAGAGTTTACAGCGATGGACACTTTCACGCGCCATCGGGTGAGCTCTTACCTCGCCTTTCCACCCTTTCCGGAGCTGCGGACAGCTCCGGTGGTATCTCTCTGTTGCACTTTTCCTCAGATCGCTCTGGGCGGGCGTTACCCGTTATCCTTGCCCTGTGGAGCCCGGACTTTCCTCACGCGCGGCCTTTCGGCGCTGCGCCCGCGACTGTCCGGCCCGGTCGCGCAAATATTGTAGCGGATTGCGGCGGATTTGTCAAACCGGATTGCATTTTTTTCTTCCGGCGGATATAATAGGGAGGAATTCAGGAATCGAGGCTTTGAGTATGAATGCATCCGTAAACGCCTATTTTGATACCTTAAAAGGAAAGCGCGTCGCCGTGCTCGGCATCGGCGTGAGCAACCGCCCGCTGATCCGCATGCTCCTGGCCCGCGGCATCGAGACGCTCGCCTGCGACAAGACGCCGCGGGAATCGCTCGACCCCGAGGTGCTGGAGTTGGAGCGCCTCGGCACGAAGCTCCACGTCGGCCCGGACTATCTGGACGGCATCGCCGCCGATGTCGTCTTCCGCACGCCCGGCATGCACCCGGACATCCCGGCCCTGCGGCAGCTGCGCGAGGCTGGCGCGTCTGTCACATCGGAGATGGAGGTCTTTTTCGAGGTCTGCCCCTGCAAGATCATCGCTGTCACCGGCTCCGACGGCAAAACGACCACGACGACGCTCATTGCGGAGATCCTGAAGCACGCGGGCCGCTGCGTCTGGCTCGGCGGCAACATCGGCACGCCGCTGCTGCCTGTGGCCGAGCAGATGGAGCCGGACGACATTGCAGTCGTCGAGCTCAGCTCGTTCCAGCTTATGGGCATGACACGCTCGGCAGACATCGCCGTTGTGACGAACCTTGCGCCGAACCACCTCGACGTCCATAAGGACATGGCGGAATACATCGCCGCCAAGCAGAACGTCTACCTGCACCAGAGCAAAACCGGCAAGCTCGTCGTCAACATGGACAACGCCATTACGAACGGCTTCGCGGAGAGCGCTCCCGGCACAGTCGAGAAATTCTCCCGTCTTGGGCGTCCGGCGCGCGGCGTGTGGCTGAACGGTGATACCATTTACCGCGACGATACCCCCATTATGAAAACCGCCGACATCCGCATCCCCGGCGTCCACAACATTGAAAACTATATGGCCGCCGCCTGTGCCGTCGAAGGACTGGCCAGCGACGCGGACATCGACGCCGTGGCAAAATCGTTCCCCGGCGTGGAGCACCGGATCGAGTTCGTGCGCGAGCTGGACGGCGTGAAATACTACAACGACTCCATCGCATCCAGCCCCTCGCGCACCATCGCGGGCCTGCGCTCGTTCCACCAGAAGGTCATCCTGATCGCGGGCGGCTATGACAAGCACATTCCGTTTGACGTCCTCGGTCCGGAGGTCTGCGAACACGTGAAGACGCTCATCCTCTGCGGTGCGACCGCCGCAAAGATCCGCGCCGCCGTCGAAGCCGCGCCGGAATACGAAGCCGGAAAACCAGAGATTCTGGAGACGCACACGCTGGCCGAGGCTGTTCAGCTGGCAAAAGGCGCCGCCCGGACGGGCGACATCGTCACGCTCTCCCCGGCCTGTGCCGCATTCGACCAGTTCAAGAATTTTGCCGTCCGCGGAAACACCTACAAACAGCTTGTGAACGCCCTTTGAGAGGAGACCGCCATGAAACTGAGTGATCTGCTGCGAAAAGCGCAGTCTGTCAAGCAAAAGCTCGAGCATCCGTACACGGCGGCAGTCATCGTCGCCGCCGGAAGCGCGTCCCGCATGGGCGGTGTGGACAAGATCTTCGTGCCTATCGCGAAGCTCCCGGTCATCTGCCGGACGCTTGCCGCGTTCAATAACCATCCCGCGATCGACGAGATCGTCGTCGTCACGCGGCCCGATGTCATGGAGCGCATGAGCCGCGTCTGTGTGGCATATGAAAAAGTCCGCATCGTCGTGGCGGGCGGCGCAAGCCGGACGGAGTCCGTACAGAAGGGGCTCGCCGCCGTCTCCGAGAGCGCACAGCTCGTCGCCGTCCACGACGGGGCGCGGCCGCTCGTCCCGGCTGAGGTCATCACAAAGACCGTTGCGAAAGCCGCCAAGTTCGGCGCGGCCGCCCCGGCCATCCCGGTCAAGGACACGATCAAGGTCTCCGAGACCGGTGCCGTCGATGCTACGCCCCGGCGCGAGACGCTCTTCGCCGTGCAGACGCCGCAGGTCTTCGACGCCGATCTGCTGCGCGGTGCGCTCCAGAACGCGGAGGAACACGGCCTCGCCCTGACGGACGACTGTTCCGCTGTCGAGGCCCTCGGCATGTCCGTGCAGCTCACGGAGGGTTCAGAGGAAAACATCAAGATCACCACGCCGCTCGATCTCGAGCTGGCCGAAGCGATCGTCGCGCGGAGGGATGCAACATGAGAATTGGACACGGCTATGACGTTCACCGCCTTGTCGCGGGGCGAAAACTCATCCTCGGCGGTGTCGAGATCCCCTTTGAAAAGGGTCTCGACGGCCACTCCGATGCCGACGTGCTGACCCATGCGGTCATGGACGCGCTGCTTGGCGCAGCGGCCCTCGGCGACATCGGCAAGCTCTTCCCCGACACGGACGACCGCTACCTCGGCACAGACAGCATTGAACTTCTCAAGTCAGTCCATGCCGTCCTCGCGCAGAATGGCTGGCAGCTTGGCAATCTCGACGCGACTGTCATCGCCCAGCGCCCGAAGCTCGCGCCCTATATCGACCGGATGCGGCAACAGATCGCCGCTGCCCTCGGCGCGGACATCTCGACCGTCAGCATCAAAGCCACCACAGAAGAACATCTCGGCTTCACCGGCGACGGTTCGGGAATCGCGGCCCACGCCGTCTGCCTGATCGAAGCGTTATGAGCGCCGCAGCCGGTCTGCCGGCATGGTACTGGGAACATGGCCTGCACGACGCGCAGCTCCTTTCCGCGGAGCTTCAGGACGACACGCTCACGCTCCGACTTGACAGCCGCGGTGCGCTCTTCGACAACACCATTTCCCAGATCACGTTTCTCGGCGCGCGCCTGAAAACGCTGCTGCCAACGCCAGACCGGAAGACGAACATCTACTGGCTGGGCGACACGCTGACGGCGCTGCCGTTTGGGCAGTGGAAATGCACCATCCGGATGCAGACCGTTGACAAAATGCAGACCGCGGAGCAGGTGCTGAGCCTTGTGTTTCAGACTGCCGTTGTCACCAGAACGTAAGACGCACCGGAGCCATCTGGTTCCGGTGCGTTGTTTTTGGCGCGCCTGTTCAGGCTTTCTTCCGCTCGATGGCGCGGAGGACAAAGAGCGTGCCGAGCGTGAGGACGGTGCTGACGCCGAGCGTCAGATAGATGTTCTGCGAGAAGCCCGCGACGATGAAACCGATGAAGCTGACCGCGGCGACGGTGACCGCATAGGGCAGCTGTGTGGAGACATGGTTCAGGTGGTTGCACTGCGCACCTGCCGAGGCCATGATGGTGGTGTCGGAGATGGGGGAGCAGTGGTCGCCGCAGACGGCGCCTGCGCAGCAGGCGGAGATGCCGATGATGAGAAGCTGGCTGTCCGTCGGGAAGACGGCGGTGACGACCGGGATCAGGATGCCGAACGTGCCCCACGAGGTACCGGATGCGAAGGCCAGAACGCAGGCGACAAGGAAGATGACTGCGGGAAGCAGAGAATAGAGCGTCTTGGAGGCGGAGAACATCATGGTCTGAACGAATTCCTTTGCGCCGAGCTGGTTGATCGTGGCCTTCAGGCTGACGGCGAGCGTCAGGATGAGGATCGGTGAGATCATGGCGATGAAGCCCTTGGGGACGCACTCCATGGCCTCTTTGAACGTGACGACCTTGCGCGCAACGAGATAGATGACCGTCAGCACAAGGGCAATGATGCCGCCCCAGGGCAGGCCGACAAAGGCGTCGGTATTGCCGAAGGCCTCGGCAAAGCGGCCGGCGTAGGCCGGGTCGCCGCCGAAGAAGCCGCCGACATAGAGCATGCCGACCGTGCAGGTAATGATGAGGATGACGACCGGAAGGATGAGGTCGAGCAGATGGCCCTTGGGATTCTCGGTCTCCTGCTCGGCGGACTCCAGGATGGAGAGGTCGCCGTCAGCGGCAAGAGACTCAAATCTGCGCATGGGGCCGTAATCGAACTTCATGAGTACGAGCGCAATGATGAACACAAAGGTCATCAGCGAATAGAGGTTATAGGGGATGGCGCGGATGAACAGCTCGATTCCGCTCATGCCGGTGTTCAGGCCCTCGGCGGTCGAGGATACGGCGGCGGCCCAGGACGAGATCGGCGCGATCATGCACACAGGCGCGGCGGTCGCGTCGATGAGATAGGCCAGCTTGGGCCGGGAGATCTTGTGCCCGTCGGTGACGGGGCGCATGACGGAGCCGACGGTCAGGCAGTTGAAATAGTCGTCAATGAAGATCAGCACGCCGAGCACGAACGTGGCCAGCTGCGCGCCGACGCGCGTCTTGATGTGCGTCCTGGCCCAGCGGCCGAACGCGGCGGAGCCGCCTGCCTTGTTGACCAGCGCGACGATGATGCCGAGCAGAACGAGGAAGAGGAAGATGCCGGCGTTGTCCGCAATGGCGGAGATGAGGCCGGTGTTGACGACGGTATCGAGCGTGGCGACGGGGTGGAAGTCCGTCGTGAACAGCGCACCGACGACCACGCCGATGAACAGCGAGCTGTAGGCTTCTTTGGTGACGAGCGCGAGGACGATCGCGATGACAGGCGGCAGCAGCGACCAGGCAGTCTCGGCAAGGCCGGCGCCGTTTGCGCTGTTGATGCCGGCCACGACGACCAGGATCAGCATGGCCGCGACGACCAGGGCGGTGATGAACGGGTTTCTCTTTCTCTGGTTCATGGTTTCACTCCTAAATAAAAACTGCGTCATGATACCATCATGACGCAGAAAAACTCTTGCAACATGACAGCGCTCCACTTTCGTGACAGTCCGAAGAATGTTCTCCTCCGTCCCAGGGAACCGCGCACAGGCGTACACAGGAACCCTTCGGCGGCCGCCCCTTTCCGCGCCCCGGCGCCTGCCGGATGGATGGACGCGTACTGATGTTGGCCGCAACCTCTATCATAACCGTACTTCATTATACGGAAATGCGCGGGAATGTCAATGCTGTTTCCGGAGAAAATTAAGAAATTGTAAATTTTACGGAAAATCTGGCGAACGGAGACGAATGGCTGGCATAGAATGCCACAGGAGGGAGCGCTATGTTTCAATATGATTTTTCATTCGACACGCTGACGGCTGCGCAGTATGGCCGCGGTGTGCTCGATTCCATGTATCTTCCGGTACGGCTGCTGCGTGCGCCGCAGACAGTGGCGAAGCGCGGCTGTGCGTATGTGCTGCGCGTGGCCGGACGGGACGGCGCGAGAGCGGCGGAGCTGCTGCGGCAGAATGGCGCGGGGTATTCCGCAAGCTTCCGGATCCTTCCGGACGGAACGGCGGAGGAGGCGAAGCTGTGATCTATTTTGACGCTGCCGCGACAACTTTGCAGAAGCCGGATACGGTGCCGCTGGCGGTACTGCGGGCGATGCGGCAGTATTCCAGCTCCGGCCGCGGGGGATATCCGGCGGCAATGGGTGCGGCGGACGCGGTATTCCGCTGTCGGACGCTGGCGGCGGAGCTGTTCGGCGCGGAGGCGGAGCAGGTCGTATTCACGATGAATGCTACGCACGCGCTGAATATTGCCGTGCATACGCTGGTGCACCCGGGGGCGCGTGTGGTAATTTCCGGTTTTGAACACAACTCTGTCTGGCGGCCGCTGGCGGCGCACGGTGCGGAGCTCTGCATCGCGGGCAGGCGGCTTTTCGACCCGGAGGACACCCTGCGTGCATTTGAAGCGGCTGTCACGCCGGAGACGGCGGCGGTGTTCTGCACGCATGTCTCCAACGTGTTCGGGTATATTCTGCCGGTGGAACAGATCGCGGCGCTCTGCCGGGTGCGCGGCGTGCCGTTTGTGCTGGATGCATCGCAGTCGGCCGGAATTCTGCCGGTTTCTCTGAAAAAGCTCGGTGCGGCGTTCATTGCCATGCCGGGACACAAAAGCCTCTACGGGCCGCAGGGGACGGGGATCCTGCTCTGCGGCATGCGCCCGGAGCCGCTTCTCGCCGGGGGGACCGGAAGCCGCTCGCGCGAGGCGGAAATGCCGCCGATGCTGCCCGACCGGGCCGAGGCCGGAACACACAACGTGCCCGGCATCTGCGGGCTTGCCGCAGGACTGGAATATGTGATGCAGATCGGGACGGAGCAGATCCTGCACCATGAGACGGCGCTGCGCGGACAGCTCTGCCGCGCGCTGCGGGATGACGAGCGCTTCCGCCTGTTTACAGGGCAGGCGCAGACCGGCGTACTTTCGCTGCAAAAACGCGGCGCGGACAGCGAGACGCTGGCACAGCGGCTGGCAGAGGAAGGCATTGCTGTCCGGGCGGGACTGCACTGCGCGCCGCTGGCGCACGAGAGCGCGGGGACGCTGGAAACCGGATGTGTGCGGCTGAGTTTCTCGGCGCTGAATACGGCGCAGGAGGCCGCGCGTGCGGTACAGGCGCTGAAAAAATAAGTCTGCCGCCGCTGTTTTTCAGCGGCGGCACTTGCACATCGCGCGGTTTTGCAGTATAATCATTTCGATTATATGGCGTAGTATACGCTGCGGCCTGCCGCGCGTTCTGTAAAGAGGTTTCAAAATGACCGCAATTCGAATTTTTTTTCGCGACCTGCTCTATGAGATCCCCAATATCGGGATCTCGGATATCATTGATATCCTGGTGGTTGCGTTTCTGATTTATACGATTCTCCGCCTTGTCCGGTCGAGCAGCGCCGCGCGCGTGGCGTGGACGGTGCTGCTGCTGCTTGTGGCAAGCTGGCTGACGAATGTGTTCAACCTGTATGCCTGCAACTGGATCCTCAACAAGATCCTGGAACTCGGCTTTATCTCATTGGTCGTTATTTTCCAGCCGGAGATCCGGCGGGCGATGGAGCGACTGGGCAGCAAGTTCTTCCTGAACCTGGTTAACCCGAACAGCAAGGCCAGCGTAGAGGAATCTGCCATTCAGGCGACGGTCTCGGCCTGCGAGATCATGAGCAAGGAACGCGTCGGTGTGCTGCTGGTATTTGAGCGCACGGTTTCTCTGGAAGAATATTTCAAGACCGGCACGCTGATCGACGCAAAGGTGACGGAGCAGCTGCTGCGGAACCTCTTTTTCCCGAAAGCTTCGCTGCACGACGGCGCGGTGATCGTCCGCGGCGGCCGGATCGCGGCGGCGGGCTGCGTCATGCCGCTGTCGGAAAACACCCATCTTTCCAGCGACCTCGGCACGCGCCACCGCGCGGGCATCGGGACGAGCGAGGTCTCGGACGCGGTCGTCGTAATCGTGTCGGAGGAGACGGGGACGATCTC
This sequence comes from Clostridiales bacterium UBA735, assembly GCA_002298695.1. Taxonomy (GTDB): domain Bacteria; phylum Bacillota; class Clostridia; order Oscillospirales; family Oscillospiraceae; genus CAG-170. Next base: position 15,530 of record DBLB01000198.1, read on the forward strand.
TGTCGCCATCGGCGGCATGCTCAAACGGCACCTTGCGCCGCAGACGCTGGAAAAGCTCCTGTCCAACGAGCTGCTCACAAGTGAGGATGCAAAAAAACGCACGCTGTTCGAACAGATCAGGAGCCGCATTGCAAAGGCGGGACGATATGAAAAAAAGTAAGCTCATCACGATGGTGATCTCGCTGCTGGCGGCCATCTGTCTCTGGCTGTATGTCGTGACGGTGGTCAACCCGGACGGGACAACCACAATTTCCAATATTCCGGTGACCTTTTCCGGTGCGGAGGTGCTGCGCGAGGATCAGGGGCTTGTCATCACTGGTGATTATCAGGATATGGTGACGGTCACCTTCTCCGGCAAGAACGCCGACCTCAAGAAGCTCAACCAGAGCCGGGATGAGATCAGCGCGGTGGTGGATGTTTCTAGGATCCGCAGCACAAAAGACTATACGCTGACCTATGATGTGCAGCTGCCCGGCACGGTGCAGGAATCTGCCATCACCGTGATGGAACGGTCGCCCGGCAACATCACGATCCATGTAGAAAAGCTGGCAAAAAAACCGGTGCCGGTGAAGGGCGATTTTTCGCAGGTCGAGGTGGCAGACGGTTACATGCTGGACAGCACGACGTTTGACTACGATACCGTGACCGTGGAGGGTGCGGAGTCGGTGGTCAATCAGATCGAATATGCTGTGGTGTCGATGAATCGCACAAACGTCGACAAGACCATTACGGAGCAGCTGAGCTATACGCTGGTGGACGCCAACGGTGATCCTGTGGATACGACAGACCTGACAATGGATGTCGATGCCATCGACGTGACGCTGACGATCGTCATGTACAAGGAGGTCAAGCTCGACGTCAAGTTCATCGACGGCGGCGGCGCGACGGCGGACGATGTGTCGTATACGATCGAACCTGAGACGATCACGCTCTCCGGCGACGCGACGGCGCTCGATGGCGTCAACGTGATCCAGCTCGACAACATCGATCTGTCCACCATCATGAAGAACGAGGATACTGTGACGCGGCAGATCCTGATCCCGAACAACGCGGTCAATGTCTCCGGTGAGCAGGAGGCGACGGTGACAGTGAAGATCAAGAACAAGGAGATCTCCACGATCCGCACCTCGAACATCTCGTTTACCGGTGTGGCAGAGGGGCTGGAGGCCAAGAGCATCGCACAGCAGATGCAGGTGACGTTCCGGGCCTCGGCGGATGATATCCGCAAGATCTCGGCAAATAATGTCCGCATTGTGGCGGATATGAGCGAATATACGCTGCCGGGCACATATCAGGTGCCGGTGCAGGTCTCGTTTGACGGGTTCCCGGGGGCAGGCGTCGTCGGGGAGTATACGGTCGCGGTGACGTTGAGCAGGACAGAGGAGTAACGGCAGGCCGCTGCGGCGGCAGGCCGGGATACGGAGGAATAGGATTTGATTAAAAGTATGACCGGTTACGGCCGTGCGGTACAGACGATCGGCGGACGCGAGTTTACGGTGGAGATCCGCTCGGTCAACAACCGTTATCTGGATTGCAGTGTCAAGCTGCCGCGGATGTTCGGTTTTGCTGAGGACGCGGTCAAGGCGCGTATCAAGGAAGAAATTTCGCGCGGCAAGGTGGATGTGTTCATTTCTGTTAATGTGACGGCGGACAGCGATCTGAAAATTTCGCTCAACCGCCCGGTGCTGGAGGGCTATCTGAACGCCCTGCGGACGATCTCGTCAGAGTATGGTGTCCCGGACGATGTGACGGTGACGGCGCTGGCGCGCTTCCCGGATGTGTTTGTCGTGGAAAAGCAGGAGGAAGATGAGAAACAGATCACGGCGGACATTCTGTCTGTGGTCAATGAGGCGGCGGAGAAATATGCCGCTATGCGGCAGACGGAGGGGGCGGCCCTCGAGGCCGACCTGCGCGCACGCAGCGCGACGATCCTGAAGCTTGTTGAACGGGTGGAGCAGCGCAGTCCTGTGACGCTGACGGAATACCGCAGGCGGTTGACGGATAAGATGCAGGAGGTTTTGCAGGCGGCGAACATCGACGAGGGCCGCATTTTGCAGGAGGCTGCCATCTATGCGGACAAGATCGCCGTCGACGAGGAGACTGTCCGGCTGCGCAGTCACCTGAATCAGCTGAACACTATGCTGACCGACGGCGGCGCGATCGGCCGGAAGCTGGATTTTCTGCTGCAGGAGCTCAACCGCGAGGCGAACACCATCGGTTCGAAGGGCAACGACATCGAGCAGGCCCGCACAGTTGTCGCCATCAAGGCCGAGCTGGAAAAAATCCGTGAGCAGACGCAGAACATCGAGTGACGGGAGAATCGTATGAGATTCATCAACATCGGATTTGGAAACGTCGTGGCGGCGGAGCGGATCCTCGCGGTCCTCAGCCCCGATTCCGCACCGATCAAGCGGATGGTGCAGGAGGCGCGCGAGCGCGGTATGCTGGTGGACGCCTCGTTCGGCCGCAGCACGCGCGCGGTGCTGCTGATGGACACCGATCATGTGATTCTCTCAGCGGCCCAGCCGGAGCAGCTGGCCGCCCGCTGGACTGAAAAAGAGGAGGATGGGGCAGAATGAGAGGAAAGCTGTTTGTGATCTCGGGCCCGTCCGGCGTGGGGAAGAACACACTGCTGAATGCCGTAGTGGCACGGAGTGAGCGCGTGCGCTATTCCATTTCCGCCACATCCCGGGCCATGCGCCCCGGCGAGGTGGACGGCAAAAGCTATTATTTCGTGACCCGCGAGCAGTTTGAGGGTCTGATCGCAAGCGATTCGCTGCTGGAATATGCCGAATATGTCGGCAACTACTATGGAACGCCTTTGCAGCCTATCCGCGAAGCGCTGGACGACGGCGTCGACATCGTGATGGATGTCGATGTGGTCGGTGCGCTGAAGATCAAAAAACGGCTGCCGGGCGCAGTGCTGGTGTTTGTGACAGCGCCGTCGTTCGCTGCGCTGCGCGGACGGCTGGAGGGCCGGGGCGATGTTGCGCCGGATGTGATGGCCGAGCGGCTGGAACGGGCGCGCTGGGAATATTCGCAGGCGCATCTGTATGATTACATCGTCCTCAACGACGAGGTGGAGCACGCGGTCGGCGAGCTGATGGCGATCATGACTGCGGAAAAATGTAAAACGATGGAGCGCATCCATTTGATCAAGGAGGAACTTTAATGCTGTATCCCGCAATGTCCGAGCTGCTGAAGCATGTTGACAGCCGGTATCTTCTCGTGAATGTCGTGGCGCACCGCGCCCGTCAGATCTCCATTGAGTCGGAACTGACCCATGAGCCGCTGACGGAGAAGCCCGTCACGCTGGCCATTCAGGAAGTCGCACGCGGTGAACTGACTGCGACACTCAAGGAAAAATATCTGAAATAAGCAGGGAAAGGCGCAGGCCGGCGGCCTACGCCTTTCAAACATGAAAGGGGTTTCCGGATGATCGCAAAACTTGCAGTTTCAGACTGCGTTTATGCCATGGACAAGCCCTATTCCTACAAAATTCCGGACGGCATGGCGATCGTGCCCGGAATGCGTGTGCTGGTCCCGTTCGGAAACGGAAACCGGCGGCGCGAGGCCGTCGTGCTGGCGGTCTGCGAGGGGGACGAGGCAAAGCTCAAATCTCTGGAACAGGCGCTGGACGATGCGCCGGTGCTGACGGCGGCGCAGCTACAGCTGGCAGGTTTCCTGCGGGAGCGGTATTTCTGCACCTATTATGACGCGGTCAAGGCAATTCTGCCGGCGGGCCTCTGGTTCCGGAAGCAGGAGACATTCGCGCTGACGCCAGAGGCGGCGGACGCGCCGGAAGACGGAAGCACGGAGGCGGAGGTTCTGGCGTTTTTGCGGGAGCTCGGCGGCAGCGCGGCAGAAAAGGCGCTGCGGCAGCGTTTCCCGGAGGAAGAACCGCTGCGGCAGGCGCTGAAAAAGCTGCAAAGCAGAAAAATGGTGGTATCCAGCCTCGACCTGACGCCGCGCGGCAGCGCGAAAATGCAGAAAATCGTGTCGCTGGCGGTTCCGGCGGACGATGCGCTGGAATTTGCACGCCGGAAGCAGAAATCCGCACCGCTGCAAAAAAATGTGCTGGAGCTGCTCTGCGCCGTGGGAAGCGGCGCGGCACAGGAGGTCTGCGCGCTGACGGGGGCGTCGATGCCGACGCTGCGGCGGCTGGAAAAGCTGGAGCTCGTCACGCTGACGGAAGAAGAGGTCTTCCGGCCGGCGTATCAGACGGCTTCGGCTGCTGCGCCGCTGACGCTGAATGAAGAGCAGCAGGCGGCTGTGGACGGCCTCTGGACGCAGGGCTGCCGGGAAAAGCCCGGCGCGGCATTGCTCTACGGTGTGACCGGAAGCGGAAAGACTGCGGTCTATATGGCGCTGATCGAAAAGACGCTGGAGACCGGTAGATCCGCAGTTCTGCTCGTGCCGGAGATCGCATTGACGCCGCAGCTGCTCGGCAAGCTGACAGGCCGCTTCGGGCAGCAGGTCGCAGTGCTCCATTCGAGTTTACAGGTCGGTGCACGCTACGATGAGTGGCGGCGTATCCGCGAGGGGAAGGCGCAGGTTGTCGTCGGAACGCGGTCGGCGGTGTTCGCGCCGGTGGAACGGCCGGGACTCTTCATTCTGGACGAGGAGCAGGAGAGCTCCTATGAATCCGAAAATCCTCCCTGCTATCATGCAAGGGATATTGCCAAATACCGCTGCTTCCGGGAAAATGCCCGGCTGCTGCTGGGTTCGGCCACCCCTACGGTGGAAACGGCATACCTGGCCCGCCGGGGGAACTATCAGCTGGCGCTGCNNCCGCGCTATCACGCCCGCGAGGTCGCGATCTATCGCGGCTTCAAGAGCGGTGCGCTGGTGATCCTGGGTTCTGCCACACCGTCTGTGGAGACGATGTACCACGCAAGATGCGGCGACTATGCGCTGTACTGCCTGAAGGAGCGCTTCAACCGGATGGCACTGCCGGCAGTGGAAGTGGTAGACATGAAGCAGGAACTGCGGCAGGGGAACGCCGGCATAGTC
>DBLB01000105.1 GCA_002298695.1 Clostridiales bacterium UBA735
CCCCCGCCGTAGTTGTCGTACTCCCCCCAATTTTAAGTATAAGGAGAGATGAAATTTGTCGCAGGAATTTGAATCCAAGCAGCAGGACAACATTGCCGCCGACGTCGACGAGGTCATGCGAAAATATGACCGCGAATCCAACACCCGCATCTGGACGGGCTGGCAGCAGATCGTTGTCAAGATCCTGATGGTGGCCTTTGCGCTTTACTGCATCGCCATGACGCTCTTTTCCAAGGCAATGGCTGAGATCCGGCTGCCGCTGTTCATGGGCTTTATCGTCATCGCCGGTTTTCTGAACTTCCCGGTCAGCAAAAACCATGTTCGTCCGAACCAGATGCCGTGGTATGACTTTGTGCTGATGATCGTCGGCGCGGGCTGCTTCTTCTACTTTGCCGTCAACGCAATGACAATGATCCGCCTCGCGACCCGCATCCAGCCCATCCACGTCGTCATCGGCTGTGTGGGCATTCTGGTGCTGATCGAGCTGTGCCGCCGCTGCGTCGGTCTGCCGATTCTGTTCGTGCTCGGCGCACTGCTCATCTACACGTTCTACAACCAGCTGAGCTACAATCCCAGTTTCTATCAGGCGCTGCGGAACGTCATCTATAAGCTGTTCTACACAACGTCCGGCATCATCGGCACGCCGGTCAGCGTCTGCTACACCTACATTGTCCTATTTATTATTTTCGGTGCATTCTTGGAGCGGACCGGCATTGCAAACTTCTTCATTTCGTTTGCCAACCGGCTCGCAGGCTGGTCGTCCGGCGGCCCGGCGAAGGTCGCGGTCATTTCGTCCGCGCTCTGCGGTATGGTGTCCGGCTCGTCCGTCGGCAACACGGTCACGACCGGTTCGTTCACGATCCCGATGATGAAGAAGACCGGATATAAGCCCGAATTTGCGGGCGCGGTCGAGGCGGCGGCCTCCACCGGCGGCCAGATCATGCCGCCCATCATGGGCGCGGCGGCGTTCCTGATGGCCGAATACATGGACATCCCCTACGCGCAGGTCGCCGTGAAGGCCATCCTGCCCGCGGTCCTCTACTTCACCGGCATTTTCATCGCTGTCCATCTCGAGGCGAAGAAGCTCGGCCTCAAGGGCCTGTCCCGCGATGAGCTGCCGAAGTGGAAGGTGCTCGCGCGTGACTGCTATCTGCTCCTTCCGCTGATCCTCCTCGTCTGGCTCGTGTCCTCCGGCACGAAGACCATGTCCCATTCCGCGGCATATTCCATCCTCGCGGCCGTCGGCGTCGGCGCGATCAACTTCTTCCTGACGCGCAAGCGCGGCACGGAAGAAGACCTGGCCCAGGCCACGGGCAAAGCCATCGGCGGCGCAGCAAAGGATACGTTCTTCTCCGCGGCGGACGCGCTGGAAGCCGGCGTAAAGGGCGCCATCACGGTCGCCGTCGCGTGCGCGATGGCCGGCATGATCGCAGGCTGCATCACGGTCACAGGTCTGGCCTCCATCCTCATCAACGCCATCGTCCAGCTCGCGGGCAACGCGCACATCATCGGCCTCGTGCTGACCATGATCTGCTGCATCATCCTCGGCATGGGCGTGCCGACCACGGCGAACTACTGCATCATGGCCTCCACCTGCGCCCCCATCCTCATCCAGATGGGCTACCCGCTGGTCGCGGCACACTTCTTCGTGTTCTATTTCGGCATCGTCGCCGACATCACGCCGCCGGTCGCCCTCGCGGCCTACGCGGGCTCCGCCATTGCGAAATCCAACCCGATGAAGACCGGCATCACCGCCACGAAGCTGGCCATCGCGGCCTTCATCGTGCCGTACATCTTCGCCTACAGCCCCGCGATGCTGTTCGTCGACGTGACGAGCGTGTTCGAGGTCATCCAGATCGTCCTCTCCGCTCTGCTCGGCATCTTCGGCGTGGCGGCGGGCCTGAACGGCTACATCCTGCGGAAGACCAACTGGATCGAGCGCATTCTGCTCATCGCGGGCGGCCTGACGCTGATGATCCCCGGCACGATCTCCGATCTCATCGGCCTCGTGCTCATCGGCGGCATCGTCCTGCTGCAATATTTCCAGCGGAAAAAAGCCGCTGCATAACATAAAATCTCCTGCCCTCCGGGCAGGAGATTTTGTTTACATCGATTCAATCAGGGCTTCGGCGCAGCGGAGACCGTCCACGGCGGCGGAGGTGATGCCGCCGGCATAGCCTGCGCCCTCGCCGCAGGGATAGAGGCCGCGCAGGCCGGTGGACTGCCGTGTCCCGTCCCGGAGTATGCGCACCGGGCTGGAACTGCGGGTCTCCGGCGCAGTGAGCACCGCGTCCGGGTCTGCAAAGCCGTGCAGCTTCCGGTCCAGTGCCGGAAGGGCCTGTTCCAGCACATCCGTGATACGCGGCGGAAGCACGTCATGCAGGTCGCAAAGCGTTACGCCGGGCCGGTAGGTGGGCGTCACGGCGTCGAGAGCCATGCTGGCGCGCCGTGCCAGAAAATCACCTGCAAGCTGGGCCGGGGCGCGGTAATTTCCCCCGCCCGCGCGGAACGCCGCCTGCTCGATCGCGCGCTGCCAGTACATCCCGCCGAGGACGCTCTTGTCCGGAAAATCCTCCGGCGTCAGCGTCACGAGCAGCGCCGCGTTCGCGTTTTCGCCGCCGCGCGCAAAATCGCTCATGCCGTTCGTCACGACGCCGCCCGTCTCAGACGCCGCCGCGACGACCGTTCCGCCCGGACACATGCAGAAGGTGTACGCCGACGTACCGTCCGGAAAACGCACGTTCAGCTTGTAATCCGCCGCACCGAGCTTTGCGGTGAAGGCCCCGTACTGGCTTTCGTTCACCATGGTCTGCCGGTGCTCGATGCGCACGCCCATGGAAAACGCCTTCGGCTCCATCGGAAGCCCCATACCGTGCAGCAGCTCGAATGTATCCCGCGCGCTGTGCCCGACAGCCAGAATCACGCGTCGGCAGAACAGCGTCTCCCGCCGGCCATCGCAGAGCGTCTCCACGCCGCAGAGCGCACCCGCTTCCTGCATCACGCCGACCAGCTGTGTCCCGAACCGCACCTCGCCGCCAAGGTCGAGAATGCGGCGGCGCAGATTCTGTACCACAGTCAGCAGCACATCCGTGCCGATGTGCGGCTTTGCGTCATAGAGGATGGACTTGTCCGCACCCGCAGCGACAAACTGTTCCAGGATCCAGCGGATGCGGACGTCGTTGACGCCGGTATTCAGCTTGCCGTCGGAGAACGTGCCTGCGCCGCCCTCGCCGAACTGCACATTGCAGGCAGGGTCCAGCGTGCCGCTCTCCCAGAAGCGCCGGACGGCCTCATGCCGCGCGGCGGCGTCCTGCCCGCGCTCGAGCACGATCGGGCGCAGGCCGGCCTGCGCCAGCAGCAGTGCCGCAAACATCCCCGCCGGGCCGAAGCCGACGACCACCGGCCGTTCGTCCGTCCGGATGGCCTGCGGAGGCGTATAAACGGGGTCGGATGCAATCCCGGCCTTCGGGTTCCGCGCGGCGCGGAGGACTGCCTCCTCGCTGCCGTCCACGGCGACGTCCACAGTATAAATGACGCGCACATCCTGCTTTTTCCGCGCGTCGACCGAGCGCCGGTGGATTTCCAGCGCCCGGATCTGCGCTCTGCGCAGCCGCAGCGCCTTTGCCGCCGCGCGCAGCAGCGCTTCCCGGCTGTCTTCGCCGGGTGCAAACGTCAGATTCTGGATCCGGATCATGCGTTCTCTCCGCCCTTTCCGAGCTTCCCTGCGACATAGCCGCTTGACCAGGCCCATTGCAGGTTATAGCCGCCGCAGTCGCCGTCGACATCCAGCACCTCGCCTGCCGCAAACACACCGGGCGCGAGGCGGCTTTCCAGCGTCTCGGCACAAAACTCCGAAGCAGGCACGCCGCCGGCAGTCACCTGCGCACTTTCAAAGCCCATCACGCCCTCGACCGGGAGCGTAAAATGCTTCACGAGCTTCCATAATTCTTCAAGCATCGTGTCCGAAATGGCTTCCAGCGGCTGCGCCGTGTCAAAGCCGGCGCGCTTGAGGACAGTTTTCCCGAGACGGGATTGCAGGCTGCCGGAAAGGAGCTCCTCCGCCGGAAGCTGCGGGAATCGCGCCCGCCGCCGCTGCCAGAAGGCCAGCAGCTCCGCCCCGGAATAGCCGCGGAAGAAGTCGAGCGCGAGCGTCAGCCCTCCCCCGCCGGTCGAGGCGGCGCGCGAAAGCTCAAACGCAGTCGGGCCGCTCACGCCGAACTCCGTGAATTGCAGCTCTCCTGCCGTCTCCTGCAAAAGCTCCGCCCCGCGCAGCAGCGAAAGGCGCGCGTCGGCGCGGATGCCCTTGAGCGCGCGGATCCAGGTCGGGTCGGTTTTGATCTGCGTGAGGCTGGGAAGGAGGGCCGTGCAGCTGTGCCCGAGCTGGCCCAGCAGGAAATAGCCGGACTTCACGCCGCCCAGGCGCTTGCCTGCGCAGCCGCCGCAGCAGACGATCAGCCGGTCGCCGAAGTATTTTTCGCCGGTCGCCGCCGCGGCCTCGTAGCCGCGCGCCTTCTTTTTGACCTCCACAATGTCGGCGGAGCAGACACCCCGGACGCCGCGCTGCTCAAGTGCAAAGCGCAGCACATCGAGCACGCTCGACGCCTGGTCGGAGAGCGGATAGACGCGGCCGCTCTCCTCCGCAACGGTCAGCAGTCCCAGCGACGCAAAATAGTCCAGTGTGCGCTGCACGCCGAACCGCTCCAGCGACGGGCGCAGAAACGCCGGCGCAGCTCCGTGGTAGCGCGCCGTGCCCGCGCCGAGGTTTGTCAGATTGCAGCGGCCGTTGCCGGTCGCAAGCAGCTTGCGACCCACACGTCCCTGCCGTTCCAGCAGCGTCACGCGGTTCGCCGGGTCCTCCGCCGCGCTGAGCGCGGCCATCATACCGCTTGCGCCGCCGCCGATAATCAAAACCTTCATAGTCCCTCCAATGTCTGAAAAATCAATCATGTTCAGTATAATCCATCCTTGCGGACTTGCCAAGAGGCAATTTGGCTGGTACAATACATTCCGGAAGGAGTGGGGCTGATGGACATCCGCGAGCATATCGCGCATCTGGCCGGCACGCGCGAGGAGCTGTTTCTGCTCACGCGTGTGTGCGAAAAAATGCAGACCGCCATCCGGCGGGACATCCCGGCGGCCAGCTGTTTTCTTTCGAAGCGGGAACAGATGCTCACGCGCGAGGCACTGCGCGGCGAACCCATCCGCTTTTTCGGCGGTCTGTCCACGGCGGAGCGCGAGGTCTGCTGCTATCTGCCGGACTATCTGGACGAGAGCTGGCTGACGGGCGAGGACAGTCCGATTGCCGCCGTCCGCGCCTCGTTTTTTGAGCGTGACGCGCTGACGCACCGCGATTTTCTCGGCGCACTGATGGGATGCGGCATCAAGCGGGAAACGGTCGGCGATCTCTATGTCGCCGAAGGACGCTGCGATTTTCTTGTCACACGCGAAATCCTGCCCTATGTGCTGCAAAATCTGACGGATGCGGGGCGAACGCGGCTGCATCTCGCGGAAATTCCCCTTTCCGCGCTCGAAGCGCCGGCGCAGAAGACAAAGCAGATCCGCGGGACGGTCTCGTCGCTGCGTCTCGACAGCGTGGTGGCCGAGGGCTTTGCGCTCAGCCGCTCGCGCGCGGCAGAGGTCATCGACGCGGGCAAAGCTGAGCTGAATTGCATGCTCTGCGCCAAGCCCGACCGGGCCATCGCCGAGGGCGACATCGTCTCCGTCCGCGGTCTCGGAAAAATGCGCCTGGAAACGGTCGGCAGAAACACAAAAAAAGGGCGGATCTCGATCGAGATCTGCCGGTATCTATAAAAAGTCAGGAGCAAATGTCATGGAAAAATCAAGGATCGAACGCATCAACGAATTGGCCCGCAAGGCGAAGACCGAAGGGCTGACCGAGGAAGAGATCATTGAACGCGACCAACTGCGGCGTGAATACGTCGCGGCGTTCCGCGAAAACCTCGTCGCCCAGCTGGAGGCAACCTATATCGTCGACGCGAAGGGCAACAAGCACAAGCTGAAATCCAAAGCAGAAAAGCAGGCCGACAAAATTCTGAAATATCCGAACTGAGATGCAGATCACAGACTTTTCATTTCTGTTTCTCTTTCTGCCCTGCGCGCTGCTGCTTGCGTTTCTGACGCGCAAGCGCCTGCGCGCGCAGAACGGCGCGCTCTTGCTGCTCAGCCTCGGCTTCTATGCCTGCTCGGGGCTGCGGGGTCTTCTGCTCGTGCTGGCGATGGGCGCCGTGGTCTATGTGTTTGCCCGCCTGCCGGGAAAGGGCTGGCAGCGGCTGGGCGTCGCGCTCTGCATTGCGCTGCTCTGCTATTTCAAATACACCGGATTTCTGACGGAAAACTGGAACCGCGCGACGGGGCAGACGCTTTCCGTTTCCGTGCTCGCCGCGCCGCTCGGCGTGTCGTTCTTCACGTTTCTTGCCATCAGCTATCTTGTCGATGTGCAGCGCGGGGCGGCCGCGCCGGAGCGGAATTTCGGGCATCTGCTGCTCTGGTTCACGTTCTTCCCGAAGGCCGCACAGGGGCCGCTCGTGCGCTATGACGCGTTCGCGCCGCAGCTGGACAGCCGAACTGCCGATCTGGCCGGCGGGCTTGAACGGCTGATCGTGGGCCTTGGGAAAAAGGTGCTGCTGGCCGAGGCGATGGGAACCGTCTCGGCGCAAGTATTCCGGCTGTCTGCCGTGGCGCTGACGCCGGGAAAAATGTGGCTTGGCGCAGTCTGCTACGCCCTTCAGATCTATTTTGATTTTTCCGGCTACACGGATATGGCGCTCGGTCTCGGGCGGATGTTCGGCTTCACGCTGTCGGAAAATTTCAATTTCCCCTATCTGGCTGATTCCGTCACAGAGTTCTGGCGGCGGTGGCACATGACGCTCTCACAGTGGTTCCGCGATTACGTCTATATCCCACTCGGCGGCAATCGCCGGGGGAAAGTCCGGCAGATTTTCAATCTCTGTGTCGTCTGGCTGCTCACGGGCCTCTGGCACGGCAGCGCCTGGACGTTTGTCGCCTGGGGCGCATGGTACGCCGTACTGCTGATCGCAGAAAAGCTGTTTCTGGGGCGATGGCTGCAACAATCGCCGAAGCTTCTTCGGCACGTCTACGCCCTGCTTGCCATTCTGATTGGCTGGGTGATCTTCAACAGCCCCAGCCTCGGCGCAGCGGGAAAATATCTGCGCGCCATGTGCTTCCTCGGCGAGGGAACGGGTTCGGACGCGCCATTTTTTCTGCTGACACTGCGGCAGTACGGCGTTCAGCTGTTTGCGGCGCTCGCGCTCTGTACGCCCGTCGGAAAGCGCCTGATGGAAAAGCTTGAAATGAGTGCGGCGGGCCGCTGGGTCAAGCTCCTTCTGCTCGGCGCGATTTTTGCGCTGTCGCTGCTGGCCATGACCGGTTCGACCATGCAGGCGTTCATCTACGCACAGTTTTAGAGGGGGTAGCGCATGAACATTACAAAAAAGCTGCTCTGCCTCGGCGTCCTGCTTGTGCTCTGCCTCGTGCCGGCGCTGACGCTGCTCTCCGCGCTGCGCAGCCCCACGGGCTGGTCGGTGCAGGAAAACCGCGCGCTGGCAGGCGCGCCGGACCTCTCCCCTGCCGCGCTCTGGACCGGCGAGACGGCTGCGCAGACCGAGGATTTCCTGAAAGATCACCTTGTGGGACGCAATACGATTTTGAAGCTGGACGTCTGGTTCCAGATGCACGTGCTGCACCGGGCCGCCGTGAACGACGTCGTGCTCGGGTCGGACGTGCTCCTGCCTGCTGCGGATATTACAGACTACCGCCCCACTGTGCTGGCGAAGAAGGCCGGCGCGATGGCGGAGGGCCTCGCGGCCATTCAGGCAGCAGCGGAAGAGACCGGCGGCGCTTTCTGCTATGTGCTCGTACCGGAGCAGCGCTCGGCGCTGCGGGCGTTTTATCCGGACTGGATGGACAGCCGCGCCGGGCAGTATGACGCCATCCGCGCTGCATTTACCGCGGCTATGGCCGAACAGAATGTCTGCCTGCTTGACCTCTGGGATGTGTATGCCGCGCAGGACGACCTGACGCAGCTGTACTCCACAGTCGACCATCATTATACGCTCCTTGGGGCAGAGCTGGCATACAGAACCGTCTGCGATGCGCTCGCGCTGCCGTTCGTGCAGCCGGACGTGCGGGAGACGGAGCAGCGCTTCGTCGGCACCTATAGCCGGAAGCTCTACGGGCTGTCCCCGGTTTCGGAGCACTTTCAGTCCGATTTTGCCGCGCCGGTGCCCTACGCGCGCTGGGACAATGGCGAGCGCACCGACCGACCCATGATCGACGCATCCGGCACGGACGCCTATTACACCGCCTACATGGGCGGCGACATCGGGGAAACGATCGTGCAGACCGACCGGCCGGAGCTCGGCAAGCTCCTGATCGTCGGCGATTCGTTCACAAATGCCTTTGAGGTGCTCTGCTACCGCAGCTTTGGCGAGATGCGAAGCCTCGACTACCGGCACTATTCCGAAAAGACGCTCACGGAATACATCCAGGACTATCAGCCGGACGTTGTCCTCGTCATCCGGGACGATATTTCCTGCCTCACTACGGGCGGGAACGGCTCACTGGAATGACGGCACTTACAAAAACGCCGGAGAACCTTTGCTGCTCCCTGACAGGGGGTAACAACGGCGCTGGGGGATACCCGGCTGGTGTTTATGCGCCAGCCGGGTTTTCTGTTGCGTATGGCCAATGCTTCAGGATACCATCGGGACTTCTATGCGCTGTTCCGGTTCAGCGGCTTGTCTATTTTCCATGCAGCCAATGTCGGCGTAATGGATTTCTACAGTCTGCGGTGCGTGCTTGGACCACTTCACTTCCTTTTCATGCACCACGATCTTCTGGATGAAAATCCGCAGCAGCTCCGGTGTCAGCTCTCGGATGTCTGTGTACCGCTTCGCTTTGTCGAGGAACGCTGCCGTATTGTTTACCGTTTCTTTTAGTTGTTAAATCTCTGTTTCTCGCTACGGAAGAGCTTCTGTCAGCTTTGCCTGCTCGTCCGTGTAACTGGCAGAGAGCATTTGGAACTGTTCTGCCGTGACGCGCCCCAGCACGCTGTCCTCATAGAGCTTTTTGAAAATCGCATCCAGCTCGGCTTTGCGTTTCTGCATGGCCGCCTTTTCTTTTTCCAGCTTGCGGATCTCTTTTTGAAGCTCCGCGGACTGTTTGCTGTTCAGGTATTCGGCAAATTCTTGTGGATGCTCTCTGGCTTCCGCCGTTACCCGGCGCAGATCCTCCAGTACGATCTCATCGAGGATGCATTCCCGGATGTAGTGGGCCGTGCAGGCTTCACCATCCTTTTTGTAAGTACGGCAGGTGAAGTGGTTATAGTCGGCAGACATCGTATGTGCCCGGTGGAGGACCATCGTCTTGCCGCAGTCGGCACAAACAACAAGCCCGGAATACTTGTTTTGCTCATCCATCTTTGTGGGGCGGCGTTTGTTCTTACGCACCCGCTGTACGATATCCCAAATCTCTTTTGTGATGATGGCCGGATGCGTATTTTCAAACACAAGGCATTCTTCTCTTGGGTGTTCCGTCTTGCGCTTGTCCTTATAGGATTTGGTGCTGAAACGGTAGTTCACAGTGTTGCCGAGATAGATCTCATTTTCCAGCAGGTTTGCAACCGCACTGTCCGACCAATGATACGGCTTCGTGATGTCTAAGGCGGAATGTGTCAGACCGTATTTCTGGTAAGTGTAATAGCTGGGGCAATAGACTTTTTCTTTCGTCAGGATCGTCGCAATTCGGCTGGGGCCATTGCCTGCGGCACACAGGGCGAAGATTCGTTTGACAACGGCAGCAGCTTCCTCGTCGACGATCAGCTTTTTTGTTTCCGGGTCTTTGGTATAGCCATAAGGAGCACGGGTTCCGAGTCGTTCGCCGCGCTCCGCTTTGGCCTTTTGAACCGCGCGGATCTTTCGGCTGGTGTCCCGAATAAACACTCATTGAACAAATTTTTGAACGGCATGAGGTCATTGCTCTCTGCATTTTCCGTGTCCACATTGTCATTGATGGCAATATATCGGACGCCGAACATCGGAAAGCGTTCCTCAATGTAGAGACCGGTGTGAAGCTGGTTTCTGCCAAGCCGGCTGAGGTCTTTGGTTACGATGATCCCAATCTCCCCGTTTTCCATATCCGCGATCATCTGCTGAAATGCAGGTCTTTGAAAATTGCCGCCTGAAAAACCGTCATCGGCTGCTGTACAAAAAGGACTAATAAATTTACGCCGGACAGGATTCTCGGCGCAGGGCCTCCATCAGAGCTTTGACCTCATCGGCAAGGTTCAGCCGGATGTCCATGCGCCCGTCCGGGTAGATGGTGACGGATTGCAGCAGCTCAGCAGAAATCTCTTTGGTCAGTG